>JAEYWA010000179.1 GCA_023431385.1 Bacillota bacterium
GAAGACTGGAATCTAAAATGCACAGGGTCGTTATTGAACACAGGGATATCGAGAAAGACGGTAGAGGGGTTGGAAAATGAGGGCTTCGGATTGGTGGATTCGGGGAAGAGGAATCGGAAGGTGGAGTTTGCTTCTTGTAGCAGGCCTGTCGATAATATGCCTGGGAATTGTATTAATGCTCAGATACTATAGTTATGGTGCGTTATTTATCATTTTGATGCTTTTACTGGCCTGTCTTGGGGCAGCGGTAGTAATCGGCTCCCTGAGAGCTTTAATAAATGCCATACTAAAGGATATAACCCGTAGAGATGTAAGCTCCTCATTAAATGCTGAGGGCTTAAGCAATCTTTTGCATGAGAAAAGGATATTGGTGAAGGGACCCAAGGTTGTGACTGTAGGAGGCGGAACCGGCCTTTCTACCATGCTCAGAGGTTTAAAACAGTATACCTCAAACCTAACCGCACTTGTTACTGTAGCTGATGACGGAGGAGGTTCTGGTATGTTGAGGGATGACCTTGGGATGCTTCCACCCGGTGACATCCGAAACTGCATTCTGGCATTGGCTGATACCGAGCCCATAATGCAGCAGCTGCTTCAATACAGGTTTCAGGACGGAATGTTGAAGGGACAGAGCTTCGGTAATCTGTTTCTGGCAGCAATGGATGGCATTTCCGACAGCTTTGAGGAGGCAGTAAAAAAAATGAGTGATGTCCTTGCAGTTACAGGAACAGTTCTGCCAATAACACTGGACGATGTAAGGCTTTGCGCCGAAACAGAAAACGGTGAAACTATTATGGGAGAGCACAATATTGGACATAGAAATGGTGATAACGGAGCAAGGATAACCAGAGTATTTCTGAATCAGTCCCAGGTTAAGCCTCTCAATGAAGCAATAGAGGCTATTTTGGAAGCCGACATAGTTGTTCTCGGACCGGGCAGCCTCTATACTAGTATTATCCCAAACCTGCTGGTAGATGGAGTTTGTGATGCACTTCTAAAGACTAAAGCAATTATTGTTTATGTATGCAATGTTATGACTCAGCCCTGCGAAACCGAGGGATACTCTCTGAGTGATCACATAAGGGCTATAGAGAAGCATTCCCAAAAGGGAATAATAGACTTCTGTGTTGTTAATAATGCCCCGATACCTGATGACTTAAGGGATAGGTACAGGCAGGATGGAGCAGAACTTGTGGCTGTTGATTATGAGGCTGTCCAGAAAATGGGTATAGAAGTAATAACCGGTGATTTTAAAGCTGTTTATAATAATTACGTCAGACATGATTCAAACAAACTGGCAAAGAAGATTATAGAGCTTGTATCGGAGCTGGTGCTTTCAAAGGATAAGGAAAGGCTTCTGGATTACTATTATTCCAGAGACAGAATTAACAAAGTAGGTTGATTTTTGTTGTAAAGGGTTAAGGAAGACTAGGAATAGAACGTTCTTTTTGACCTTGCGTTATAATATGAACAGAAAAATGAACAGGAAATGGTGATACTGGATGGAGTTTGGAAAAAGCTGCTGGTATGATTTTTACCAGGGCGGTAATAAAGAATGGATAGTAACCAATGGTATAGGAGGCTATGCCTCATTGTCTTTAATCTGTTCTAACAGCAGAAGATATCACGGCCTTCTTGTCAGTGCACTTAAGCCCCCTACAAGTAGATACCTTTTACTGTCAAATTTGCTGGAGGATATAACCTTCGAAGATGGAACTTCTGAATCTCTGTCTTCCTTTATGACAAAGGGCTTTAATGATGAGGAGTATATAAATCATGGCTTTGATAATCTTACCAGAGCTACATTTGATTATATTCCGGAGTTTGTTTACAGCTATGAGAACATAAGCATAAAGAAAAAAATATCAATGAAGCAGGGAGCAAATACTACTATTGTCTTATATGATATAAGAAATGGTTCCAGAAAGGCGGCTTTAAAACTAACACCGCTGGTCAATTTCAGAGACCATCACCACAAAAGCTGCCGTAATAATCTCAATTTTGTTACTAGAGTCGAAAGTAAACAAATGATTGTTACTCCGTTGGAAGCAACGGTCAATATAAGAATGGAAATCAGTGAGGGGCAGCTCAAAACGCTGAATAACTGCTATTTTGATAACATGTTTTATGGTCTGGAACAGGAGAGGGGACTTGATTGTTATGAAGATCATTTTATTCCTGGATTTTTTAATATCGAATTGAAGCCTTGGGAATGCAAGACGGTTTCATTTACTGTGTCCTCGGAGAATGTCCTGAATAGTTGCCGCAAAGAAAAAAAAGCTGTGTCATATAAGGCTATGTCAAATGAAGCTGTATCAAATAAAACTGTATCTGATCGGGAAAATACTTTATTAAATTCTGAAAAATTAGGCTCCGATTCCAATGAAGCCACCTGCTGCAAGCAACAAGCTGAATATACAGCATCTCAGATAATTGCCGAGCAGGCTGCCCGTCTTGAGTATCTGACTATAAAAGCGGGTTATAGACATGAGCTTTTGAAAAGACTTGTGCTGGCAGCCGATAACTTTATTGTATATAGAAAGTCTACAGATGCAAAGACTGTTATTGCCGGATACCCATGGTTCACCGATTGGGGCAGGGATACAATGATAGCTTTCACCGGCTTAACACTGACGACCCGCAGATTTGAGGATGCAAAAGAAATATTATTTACTTTTTCAAAGTATGTGGATTACGGACTGATTCCGAATATGTTTCCCGATGACGGAGAAAAACCAGCATATAACAGTGTAGATGCTGCGTTATGGTATTTTGAAGCAGTTAACAGCTTCCTGGAATATACCGGAGATGAAGTTTTTATCAAAGAGGAGATTTACCCAAGCCTTAAGAATATAATCCGGGGATTTATGAATGGAACTTTATTTGATATAGGTATGACCTCTGATGGGCTTATAACTGCGGGAAACGCAAAAACCCAACTGACCTGGATGGATGCTAAAGTTGGTGACTGGGTTGTCACCCCAAGGCACGGCAAGGCTGTAGAAATTAATGCCCTATGGTTTAATTGCCTGATGATTATGTCAAAGCTGTCACAGCGATTTGGTGAAGTTGATATATACCTTGAGCCGGCTTCCAGAGCAAAAGCCGCCTTTGAGAAAACCTTTTGGAATGAAGAAAAACAGTGCCTTTATGATGTTGTTAATGAAGCCGGCAACGACGATAGCATCAGACCGAATCAGATACTTGCCGTGGGACTGTCCTTCGCCGCAATAGATGGACATAAGGCAAAGCGTGTTTTGGAAAAGGTCTGGAGAGAGCTTTATACGCCTTATGGCCTGAGAACTCTGTCCCTGGATAGTCCTCAGTACAGAGGTGTGTATTCCGGCGATGTCTGGAGCAGGGATGGAGCATATCACCAGGGAACTGTCTGGACATGGCTTTTAGGCAGATTTATAACTGCTTATGTCAGGGTTAACGGAAATACGGCTGAAGCCAGAGAAAAAGCCTGTGATTTTATTCTGCCCTTTGCAGACCATATAAAGGATGCCGGAATAGGCAACATTTCAGAAATATTTGATGGCAGCAATCCTCATTATCCAAGAGGCTGCTTTGCACAGGCCTGGAGTGTAGCTGAAATTCTGAGAGCAGCCGTTGAAGACGTAGGACTCAAATAGTGAAGTGAGTGAAAATGAAATACTGACTTATGGCTACTACTTCTGGCTACTTACTACTGCTGAAAGGAGTTGATAAGGTGTCTTTTTCGACTATAGTTAAGGACGAGCTTTGTAGAGTGGAACTGCATCAGGATTATTGTTGTATGAAATCTGAAATTCTGGGAGTTATTTTAACAAATAACCTTTTTACTAATGAGAAAAACAGCAAGAATGTTAAAATGGTTACGGAAAATGCGGCTTTTGCAAGGAGAGTTTATTCGACCGTCAGGAAGGTATACGGTATTAGCCCTGAGGTTGCCATAAGAAGAAGCAGCAAGCTGAAAAAGCATGTATCCTATTCCGTTATATTTGCCTCCATGCAGTTGATAAATAAAATACTATATGAGTTCGGAATCAGCGCTTTTTCCGCTCAGGATTACAATGCTGTAAATATTCTTAAAAGCGTATGCTGTAAAAAAAGTTTTCTACGTGCTGCTTTTTTATCCGGAGGTTCCATCAGTGATCCCGAAAAAACTTATCATCTTGAAATCTCTACCCATAATAACTCTTGTGCCGAGTTAATAAAGGAGCTCCTTTCCGACTACCAAATAAACGTTAAAATAATTGTCCGTAAAGGTAATTATGTAGCATATATAAAGGAAGGAGAGAATATCGTTGACTTTTTAAACATTATCGGTGCTCACAGTGCATTAATGGAGCTGGAAAATGTACGAATTCTTAAGGATATGAGAAATAGTGTCAACAGAATAGTTAATTGTGAGACGGCAAATCTAGAAAAGACCGTTAATGCGTCAGTCAGACAAATGGAAAATATAAGATTTATTCAGAATACCATAGGAATCGACAAGCTGCCTGAAAATCTAATAGAGATTGCAAATTTAAGGCTGGAATACAGTGAAGCCAGTTTGAAAGAGCTTGGCGAAATGCTCCACCCCAAGCTTGGAAAATCAGGTGTAAATCACAGGCTCCGCAAGCTGGATGAAATTGCAGATCAGTTGAGGGGTTAATGTGAAAAGTCATATGTAAATTAAAGGGAATCAAGGGGAAATATAGAATAGTATAACATCTAACCATGTCCGATTAATAATCGGCGAGCAAGTATGCGGAGGTATACTTGAATATCTCAAAGGGAAGAGACACTGATAGCAGGGTATTATCAGTGTCTCTGAATTAAAGGGGGCAAAATACTTGGATGTTAAGCTATTAAAGAAGGGAACAACTCTGGTGATCAGGATAATGGAAGATATGGACCACCATTCTGCTCAATACCTCAGACAGAAAATTGACAGTGAAATAATTAAGGCTACTGTAAAAAATATTATTTTTGACTTTTCAAAAGTAAATTTCATGGATAGTTCAGGAATTGGTATAGTTGTCGGGAGATATAAAAACATTCAGAAGCTCAATGGGAAAGCTGCAATAGTAAATGCCAATCCAAAAATAATGCAAATTTTTGAAATGTCCGGTGTACTTAAAATAATACCTGCCTATTCGGATTTGGATGATGCTATCTCAGGTATGTGCGGATAAGTGCAGCTATTAAAACTGGTCTTTATAAATAGCCCGAGGTGGCTTAGGAGTAGCGTGAAAAATACATTTTGTATGTCATCGTGCATTTCACGCAGCAAAAACCCGCTAGGCGGCTTTTTATTACTATTTGTATACGCGCTCTGCGCGTAGATGGAGGTTATTATGCAGCTTATAAATGAAATGAAACTTGAATTTATGAGTAAATCAAATAATGAGGCTTTTGGAAGGGTGGTTGCAGCAGCTTTTGCATCACAGCTTGACCCTACTGTTGAGGAATTGGCCGATATTAAGACTGCTGTATCCGAAGCAGTGACAAATGCTATTATTCATGGCTATGAAAATAAACCCGGTATGGTTACAATGGTATGCAGGTTATATGATGCCGGAATTGAAATCTGTATTTCTGATGAAGGAAAAGGTATAGAGGATGTAGAGCTTGCAAGGCAGCCACTTTATACGTCAAAACCCGATATGGAACGCTCCGGGATGGGCTTTACTGTAATGGAAAGCTTTATGGATAGCGTTAGTATCAAGTCTGAACCCGACAAGGGAACCACTGTTACAATGTTTAAAAATATTAAGTACTGATTAGCCTTATGTAAACTGATTCGCAGGGAAAGAAATTTTTTTACTAATACTTGTAAATATTTTCTATAAATGTATAAAAATATATGAGCCTGCTAATAATGTTTATATGAATGTATTTGATCGGCAATATGTGTAATATGTGACAGAAAGGTTTGGTAGGCTATGAAGGATATGACTGATGAAGCAGTTCTAACACTTATCATAAATGCTAAAGCTGGGGACAGACAGGCTCAGGCTACTTTGGTTGAAAAAAATGTGGGTCTGGTTTGGAGTATCGTAAAAAGGTTTCAGAATAGAGGCTATGAGATTGACGATTTATACCAGATAGGGAGTATCGGGTTAATTAAGGCAATCAATAAATTTGATGCGTCATATGATGTAAAGTTCTCTACATATGCAGTACCTATGATTATTGGAGAAATCAAAAGGTTCATAAGGGATGATGGAATAATAAAGGTAAGCAGATCCCTGAAGGAAATCGCATCAAAAGCACGCATTACAAAGGAAATTGTCAGCAAGGAATTGGGTAGGGAACCTTCTGTAAATGAAATAGCAGAAAGAATGCATGTCTCTTCGGAAGAACTTGTACTTGCACTTGAAGCAGGGTGTTCGCCGGAATCTCTTTACAGTACGGTTGGAGAAGGTGACAATTCACCCATACTACTGATAGACCGTATAAACGCCGATAACAACAGCAGTGAAGTAGATTTGATTGATAAAATTGCAATCAGGCAGATTCTTGATTCTCTTGATACAAGAGAGAGGCAGATTATTATTCTAAGATACTTTAAGGAAAAAACCCAGGTGCAGATTGCCAAGTTGTTAGGTATTTCACAGGTTCAGGTGTCCAGAATTGAGAAAAAGATTCTTAAGGATATAAAGCACAAAATGATTGCAAATGGCAACTGAATTATCTGATTTTTATCAAAAATAAATGAATATTTCTTATTTCCATAATAATTTTTAAATATTTGCAAAAAATATCCTTGTAAAGGTTTGCTTATTTAAATCATCAATTATGGAGGTCTTATGATCACTAATTATACCAAGCAGGAATATGCAGAATATGTTAAAAGTGTGTCCCCAAATTCAAAACTTATTACAAATGTAATAAAAGCCTTCGCGGTTGGTGGGCTTATTTGTGTTATAGGGCAGATTATTTTTAACTGGCTTAAGGGAAGGGGTCTTAGTCTAGATATGGTATCTGGGCTTACCAGCACCATTATGATTTTTTTTGGTGCTTTTTTTACCGGTCTTAATATATATGACGATTTGGGTAGATTTGCAGGGGCAGGTTCCATAGTACCTATTACCGGTTTTGCGAATTCAGTAGTATCACCTGCAATGGAATTTAAAACAGAAGGATATATTATGGGAACCTCCGCAAAAATGTTTGTTATAGCCGGCCCTGTTATCGTATTCGGAATATGTTCATCAATAGTGGTGGGAATTATACATTACATTTTAACATTGTGATAGTGAATAATCCCTCACCCGGCTTAAGGAAATAAGCTTAGAAGGAAACCATCAAAAAAATTATCAAGGAGGTACCTTGCCCTTGCCATTTCAATGTTTATTATATATGAGATGGGCTGGGCATGGGCATTATCATGGCAGATAAGCATATGGGCAAACAGACTGTTTTTTTTAAAAGTCCCCCATCAATTAAAGCTACAGCAAGTATTGTGGGTCCCAAGGAAGGTAAGGGGACCTTAAAGCAGTACTTTGATTACATTATTCCCGATGAACTCTGGGGCGAAGACAGTTGGGAAAAAGCAGAGAGCAAGCTGGTGAGAGAAACCCTTTCCAAGGTTCTCCAAAAGGCTGGCATGGCTAACAGCCAGATTGAATACGTTTTGGCAGGAGATTTGTTAAATCAATGTATAGCAGCCAATTACGGTCTTCGGGAGACTGATATACCATTTTTCGGATTATTCGGGGCCTGTTCCACCATGGCCGAGTCAATGAGTCTGGGCAGCATGCTTATAGATGGCGGCTTCGCTGATAATGTGATATGCCTTACCTCAAGCCATTTTTGTTCGGCAGAAAGGCAATTCAGATATCCTCTGGAGCTGGGGAGCCAGAGAGCTCCGACCTCCCAATGGACTGTTACTGGCTCTGGTGCAGCTATACTAACTTCAGAACAAACCGGACCGTATATAAAATGTGTTACTACAGGAAAAATAAACGATATGGGTATTACTGATGCAAATAATATGGGAGCTGCAATGGCTCCTGCAGCCGCAGACACTATCCTTACTCATTTCGCTGATACGGGCTTGACTCCGGATTACTATGATTTGATCGTCACAGGTGATCTTGGAAAGGTGGGAAAGAAAATTTGTTTAGAGTTGCTCAATATGAATGGTCTTGATATAGAAAACAGATATAATGACTGCGGTGTTATGATATTTGACACAAAACAGCAGGATGTTCATTCGGGAGGCAGCGGCTGCGGCTGTTCTGCTACTGTCTTCGCAGGTTATATTTACAAGGAAATGATGAAGGGAAACATAAAAAGAGTATTGTTTATAGCTACAGGCGCTTTAATGAGTCCCGTAAGTACCCAGCAGAAAGAGAGTATTCCAGGTATAGCTCACGCTGTGAGCATTCATAGAAGCCTGGATTAAAAGGACAAATACTATATGATAAAAATTAATATATATATTAAGTAAATGATAGGAGAATATATGAGTTATATAAATGCTTTTTTAGTTGGAGGAGCAATATGTGCTGTTGGACAGATTCTTATTGATAAAACAAAACTGACACCGGCACGTATTCTTGTTTTATTTGTTGTCTCGGGTGTTTTATTAACGGCTCTGGGCATATACCAGAAGCTGGTAGACTTTGCTGGTGCCGGTGCCACCATTCCCCTTACTGGTTTTGGTTATAACCTGGCAAAAGGAGTTTTTAATGAGGTTGATCAGACAGGCTTGATGGGTGCGCTTACGGGAGGCTTTAAGGCTGCTGCTGCAGGACTTGGGGCTGTCATATTTTTTGGATATATAATGTCGATAGTGGCCAAACCAAAGGCTAAAAGATAGTAGATAAAGCCAGGATAAATACATGTATCCTGGCTTTACTGTGCGCCCAGCATGGGCGCTTTCTCGTCAGTGAAAGTCCGATACGGGGGTTGATAGTGCCAACCGTTAGCCAAGAGCAAGGGTGTCCTCGGTGACGAGGAATCTGAAGGAAGCTGGAAGCAAAGTTCCGGTCTGAGGAACACAAACTGTATATAAGGCATAGACTTGTTGGGCGAGTTTGCAGTACAAAATGAAGCCCTAAACTATCCGAAACAAGCGGTGTAGATGCAGCAGATATATGGAATGAAGGAAAGCGTTCTTACCT
>JAEYWA010000246.1 GCA_023431385.1 Bacillota bacterium
CATATTGAGGTTAGCTTAAAAGACTTCGCTAATGCTCGTCTTCCAAACTAACCTATGAATTTATGGCCGTGCGAAATATTCAAAATATATTATCATATATTTCGAAAGCTCTCATGGCCAATTAACCTCCTTTATTCGCCCCATTGCGATAAAGGATGTATATATTTTCCTTACTATTTGTGGCCACAAAGTGGCTAATGGAGGTTATTATGAGAAACTTTTTAAAGGTACTGGGGCTGAGTATAATAGACTCGGCTGTCATAATTATTATGCTCATAACCATTGTCAGGCTTGACCTTCCAATGGTAGGAATTTATATAGTTTACGGGGTTTCGGCGGTATTGTTTCCTTTACTGCTGCTATTGCTTTACAAGCGTTTTGTAGGCAGGGAAACCCTTGCCGTCGTCCCTGTAAGTCTAATATTTGCAGCTCTTTATTCACTAGGTGTCTCTCTATACAGTTATTACGGTGTGGGTAGCTTCTCAAGAATGTTTAAAGAATTAATGTACTTTATTTATTTCCTGCCTTCTGTGATATATTGCGGTGTTACCTGGATTTTTTTCGCCATAATTGTGAAAATTTCCAAAGAGCCCCGAAGGAGGGAAATATGAGGGTATACTTTATATGCAGTATTTTTAGTAAGCTTTGCTGATTACAAAGGAGTTGAGTTAAAATTCTATGAGAACCGAAAGTATTGGCTTTTTGGACTCGGGTTTTGGAGGAATAACTGTTCTAAGTGAGGCTCTCAGGCAGCTTCCAGATGAAAATTATATATATTATGCCGACAATGTACATGTGCCCTATGGTACAAAAACCAAGGAAGAGGTACATGAATATGTGTTTGAGGCAGTAGATTTTATGGTAGGCAAGGGAATAAAGGCTTTGGTAGTAGCTTGTAATACTGCTACAAGCATAGCTGTAAGGGACTTGAGAAGTAAGTATTCCTTTCCTGTTATTGGTATGGAACCGGCTGTAAAACCTGCTGTAGAGAACGGAAATGGAAAAAGGGTTCTGGTTTTGGCTACGCAATTGACACTAAAAGAGGAAAAATTTCATAATCTGGTACAGCGGGTGGATCATGAGCATGTGGTTGATTATCTCGCTTTTCCAGAACTTGTTGAGCTTGCAGAAGAAATGATATTTGACAAGGAACGGGTTATCCCGGTAATTAAAGATAAGCTTACAGGATATGACTTTTACAATTACAAGACCTTTGTACTGGGCTGCACCCATTTCCCGATTTACAAAAATATTTTTAAACTAGTTCTGCCTGACCATATTGATGTGATAGACGGAAGCACCGGAACAGTACGCTATCTTAAACGCCTTATGGAGGAAAAGGATATTCTGAACACTACGGGCAGGTTCGGACAAATTGAGTTTTATGATTCAGGTATAAAAATAGACAATGAGGAAAGATTGAGTATTTTTAAGTGGCTTTTATCTGAGTGCTGATTTAATTAATAGTAACAAACTCCTGACCGTTAACATAAAATGTAATAAGCGCTAATAGTAAGTATTATCTTAAAGCTAGCATTAGTGGTTTTGAGATATTAGTCGCATTTATGTTGTGGAAGGAGAGGGAAATATGTCTGAAGAGTTTAATAACAATTTCGGCGGTAATTTGGGCGGCCTGTCTATAAACGGAAATATTGTTCATGCATTGGCAAAAAGGATCGGCGAAACCGTTACCATATTTACAAAAAGCGGTGGTATGTCAGGCTGTGGATTCACAGGTGTACTTCTAGGTGTAAATGACTGTTTTGTAAAGCTGCTCAGCCAAATCGGACCTGCACCGGGCTGCGCACTAGGTAATTCCTGCAGTGGAACGCCTTATGCCAACGGTATCGGTTGTCTGGGCAATATGGGAGACAACATGAATAACGGGTACCAGAATGAATACCCGATAAGAACTGTTGGTTCTGTAACAGATATTCCTATTGACAGTATTGCAGCCTTTGTTCATAATGCAGTATAACTAATTATAAGTATTAGTTAATCTGTGTTCTACCAACCCCCGCGGAGCCTGCCCCTTTGAAGCAGGCTCCGCGGGGGTTTTTGCTTCAGGTTTGGATAATCAATCCAATTATATTTTTCATTTTAAAAGGAATAATAATAATAAGCGTAGAATTATAGCGTAGAATTATTTAGAAATGAAATAACTACTACTGCTATTACGCAATTGATTGACAAAATGAATTACCGGGAGTTGATGCAATGAATAAAAAAGAAATTATAGCGTTATTGCTTGCCGGAGGACAGGGAAGCAGACTGGGAGTCCTCACAAAAAATGTAGCAAAACCCGCAGTATTATACGGCGGAAAGTACAGAATAATTGATTTTTCACTCAGTAATTGTACAAATTCAGGTATTGACACTGTTGGTGTTCTTACCCAGTATCAACCTCTTAAACTGAATTCCCATATCGGTATCGGGAAACCCTGGGATATGGATAGGATCGACGGAGGTGTCACAATTCTATCGCCCTATTTAAAGGCTGAAATAGGTGAATGGTTTAAAGGTACTGCAAATGCAGTATATCAGAATATTCATTACATAGACAAATATTCTCCTCAATGTGTAGTAATTCTTTCAGGTGATCATATTTATAAAATGAATTATTCTAAGATGTTGGATTTTCATCGGGAAAACAATGCTGATGCGACTATATCCGTTATTAATGTCCCATTTGAAGAGGCTAGTCGCTACGGAATTATGAACTGCCATGAAAACGGCAAAATATATGAATTTGAAGAGAAGCCAAAGGACCCAAAAAGTACTCTTGCATCAATGGGCGTTTATATTTTCAATTGGAATACCCTTAGAGAATATCTTATTAAGGATAATGAAACCCCTGGTTCTGATAACGATTTCGGTAAAAATATTATTCCGGCTATGCTCAACGACGGTAAGAGCATGTGGGCTTACCAGTTCTCCGGTTATTGGAGGGATGTAGGTACCATACAAGCCTTCTGGGAGTCAAATATGGATCTTGTAAGCAGAGTTCCTGAGT
>JAEYWA010000006.1 GCA_023431385.1 Bacillota bacterium
CGGAAAGGCTAATGATAAATGATTATAATGGGTATTGACCCCGGGTTTGCAATAACAGGGTTTGGTGTTGTAAAATATGAAGGGAACAAATTTTCGGTTTTGGATTACGGCGCTGTTACCACTGAAGCGTCAATGAAGCTTTCCCAGAGACTTTTAGTCCTAAGCAACAGGCTTGAAGAATTAATAGATAAGCATAAACCGGATGCTATCTCTATTGAAGAGCTGTTTTTCAACAAGAATATTAAAACAGCTCTTACAGTTGGGCATGGCAGAGGAGTGGCAGTCTTGGCTGCTGCCAAATCCGGGGTTGATATTTTTGAATATACCCCCCTGCAGGTCAAGCAGTCGGTAGTTGGATATGGAAGGGCAGAAAAAGCCCAAATTCAGCAGATGGTAAAGGCAATACTTAATCTGAATGCAATACCAAAACCGGATGATGTGGCCGATGCTCTTGCTGTAGCCATCTGTCACGGCAACTCCCACAGGATGGGTGCGGTGCTGGGGAATAAGTCGTACTGAGTTGGAGGTAGGAAGTTGGAAGAAGGAAGTAGGATGTTAGAAGTTCGAGGTTAGAAGTAGGATGTAAGGGATTTGACGTAACAAATAAGCCTTATAATGGAGGTTATTCATGTTTGCATACATAAAAGGAACACTTGAGGCTAAAGGCAATGACAGTATTATTGTGGAAGCAGGCGGCATAGGGTACAGGATATATACTGCACTTTCTACAATAAACGCTGTAGGTCAGCTGTCAGCTCCGGTGAAAATATATACTCATTATTATGTCAGGGAAGATATTGCCGCCCTGTATGGTTTCTATACAATGGATGAACTGGGGATGTTCGACATGCTCATCACTGTCTCCGGGGTTGGCCCTAAGGCAGCAATATCTATGATTTCAACGCTTTCACCATCCAGGTTTGCGCTGGCGGTAGTTTCACAGGATACAAAATCTCTGTCAAAAGCTCCTGGTATTGGTCCCAAAATGGCTCAGCGTATTATACTGGAGCTGAAGGACAAAATATCAAAGGAGCAGCTGACAGCCGGAACCTTGTCAGAGACCGGGCCGGTTATTGAAAGCGGTACCCTGAATTCTGTATCTGAAGCTGTCAGTGCTCTTATGGTTTTGGGCTACAGCTCCTATGAGGCATCTGGTGCTGTAAGTAAGGCATATCAGGAAGGTATGGGCGTTGAAGAACTAATAACGAAAACATTGAAGTCATTGTCAAAGTAGATAAAAAATTAAAAGTGAAAAATTAAAAGCGTAGCAAAGTATTCGCTACATTGCGATAAAGAATATAAATTGTCATTACATTTTGTGGCTTAGGAGGATAGAGTGGAAAATGCATGTGGAAAGATTATTGTGAATTTCACGCAGCAGCCATAGCATGTCTTTTTATTACTATTTATGTATGCGCTATGCGCGTAGATGGGAGATAATATGTCCGAGGAAAGATTAATAGACAGGGAATCAAGAGTGGATGATTTTGATGAAGTGGGCTTACGTCCAAAAAAACTTGATGAATATATAGGGCAATTAAAGGTAAAGAACAATCTAACAGTATTTATAGAAGCTGCAAAACAAAGGAAAGAGGCTTTGGACCATGTTTTGCTTTATGGACCTCCAGGTTTGGGAAAAACAACTCTTGCCAGTATTATTTCTGCAGAAATGGGAGTCAACCTGAGAATAACTTCGGGACCGGCTATTGAAAAAGCTGGTGATTTAGCTGCTATACTTACAAACCTCGGTACTCATGATGTTTTGTTTATAGATGAAATACACCGCCTGAATCGGAGCGTTGAGGAGATACTGTATCCTGCAATGGAGGACTACGCTCTTGACATCATAATAGGAAAGGGACCCAGTGCACGTTCCATAAGACTTGACCTTCCAAAGTTTACATTAATTGGAGCCACGACAAGAGCCGGTCTGCTTACAGCGCCGTTAAGGGATAGGTTTGGTGTTATAAATAAACTTGAAATGTATACGGCTGAGGAATTAAAGCAGATAGTAAAGCGGTCAGCAGGCATACTGAATATTGAACTTCAGGAAAATGGCGCCTACGAGATTGCAAGAAGGTCCAGAGGTACTCCCAGAATCGCGAACAGGCTTCTAAAGAGAGTAAGGGATTTTGCTCAGGTTATCGGAGGGGGTGTTATTGACCTGAAGGTGGCAAAGCATGCGCTTGATGCTCTTGAAGTAGATGAAATAGGTCTTGACGGAGTGGATAGAAATATGCTTTTAAGTATTATAAATAAATTTGGAGGAGGTCCTGTAGGACTTGATACTCTAGCAGCTTCTATCGGTGAAGATCCCGGTACTATAGAAGATGTTTATGAGCCCTATTTAATACAGCTTGGGTTTATAAACAAGACACCCAGAGGAAGAATGGCAACGAAGAATGCTTACAGTCATTTCGGTTTGGAATTCAATTCATAATATATTTGTAAGCGCTATGTGCGTAGATGGGAGACAATATGAATATACTTTTACACATGTGCTGCGGACCTTGTTCAACCTATCCTGTTCAAGAGCTGCTTAAAGAAGGTTTTGATATCCAGGGATATTTCTATAATCCGAATATACATCCACTGGAGGAATATAAAAAAAGAAAAGAAAATGTTAATAAATTTTGCACTATTACCGGTATTCCTATCATCTTTAATGATGATTTTAGGCAGGAGGAGTGGGAGACCATGGAGGATAAGGGAACTGCAAGGTGTAGCAGATGCTATAGCCTCAGAATGGAGGAAGTTGCCCGGTACGCATCTGAAAACGGTTATAATGCCTTTACTACTACCTTACTGGTGAGTCCATACCAAAAACATGACTTAATAAAGGAACTCGGAGAGTCTTACGGTAAAAAGTATGGTGTTGAGTTTGCTTACCGGGATTTCAGGCCTGGCTTCAGGCAGGGACAGCAAATGGCTAAAGAAATGGAGATCTACCGCCAAAAGTATTGTGGGTGTATTTTATCTGTCAATGGATAAAGTTCCCCTTTTTTTACATTTAAATTACATTTTTTTTAAATCTCCTGCAATATGTATCCTGTTTTGCCAAAGTAATAGTATAATTGTTATAAGACGGCAATAATTATACTATAACTTGACAGATAAGCTTGACGGGGTGACAAATGATAAAAAGAGTAGGTATGAAGAAATTTATTACAGGAATAATTTTATTCTGCATTTTAGTATTATCTCAAAATGTAGTTTTTGGAGCGCAATCATTAACACTGAAATATGATAACAAATCAGTTAAGTATTCAGGCGTTTCTTACAAAATTACAATTGATAATAAGGAAGTTAAAACCGATTTTCCCGGAATAGTGTTCAATAAGGCAACTATGTTCCCTCTGAGACCCGTTTTTGAAGCCCTTGGTGGAACTGTTGTCTGGAACAGTAAAACTCAGATTATGGACATAACCTACAGGGACAACAAGTATCAATTTCAGAATAACAGTTCAAGTGCCAAAATCAATGGGAAAACCGTTAAAATGAGTTCAGCGGCAAAGAAGATAAATGACAGACTTATCGTTCCTGTGGATTTTCTCAAAAATATTAAAGGACTTACATATTCTATAGATAATAAGACTGCTTTAATAAAGGTAACTTCAAGTTTTATAGGTTCGGTAAAGGAAATAAGCACTACTGATTCGGAAGACAAAGCCATAGTAACCTTGAGAATGAATGACCATAAAGGCTATCAGTATTACAGGCTGACCAATCCAAACCGAATTGTTGTAGAGTTCAAAAATATTAAGACTTCACCAAAGGATATTGAGACGGTTTCTCAACGAATCAGCGGTATAAGTGTTGCTGCCCTGTCCGAGAATTCTGCTAGTGTTACAATAAGCCTCAACGAGATGGCAAATTTCACTGTTACTGATATAGGAGATGGATGCAGAATAACTGTCGAAAAGCCTATTAATGCAAATCTGTCCTATGAAAACAGTTACGACAGGGTCTATTTAGCTCTGAAAAATATTAAGCTTACGGAAAACCGTGAAAAAGACGGTAATATATATATTGCAGAAAAGTATAAGCATGAGTATGATAAGGATAATTTGAAATACACCATTACAATTGATTCAGCAGAACCTATCAGCTTAATGGATGAGGTATACAACATCAATGATTCACGCATAAGTACCGTTGAAATTTATAGAGACAAGGAAACTCAGGATACTAAGATAGTAATTAATACAAAACAGGAGTTTGTATTTCTTGCAGCCTATAATGACAAACGTATGCAAACCGAAATAAACTTACTTACACCCGCCAAAGAAGGTGAGGTGCTGGTAGTTATCGATGCAGGTCACGGCGGTCAGGATCCTGGTACAAATAGCGGAAAGGTGTTGGAAAAGGACTTAAATCTGGCTATTGCACTGAAGTTGGAGGCACTTCTGAAGGAAAAAAATATTAAAACCTTTATGCTTCGTCAGGATGACACGTTTGTAGGTTTATATGACAGACCATATATTGCAAATGCTTTAAATGCAACGCTGTTTATTAGTATACACCATAATGGTGTTGACAATACAAAAATTAGTGGCACTGAAACTTTATATTACCCTGAAACTAAAGGAGATCCTTCCTTTACCGGCGAAAAATTTGCCAAACTGGTGCAGGAATCTTTGATGAACAAGCTTAATTCAGTCAATAGAAAAACTATTGAAAGGCCTGGACTTGTAGTGCTTAAATATACAGAAATGCCGGCTATACTTGCTGAAATAGGCTTTGTCACCAATCCGGCAGAACTTAAAAAACTTATTGACCCGACATACCAGCAGAAAGCCGCAGATGCACTGAACGAAGCAATAATAAAAGCGCTTGAGATACTTGAAACTGAAAAAAAAACCGGAACAGAATTGGAAAATGAAAGCAATCCAAACAATGAAGTCAACCCAAGCTCTGGAGATATTACTGAGCCAGGTCCCGATACAGGACCAGCTGAGAAAGGTACTGATCAGCAAGATGAGGATGGATTTATCTAGCCGGTAAGTTCAATTTTCATATGATTGACTGAAAGTTGCTTTGCCGTAGTGTTACGGGAAATAATAAAAACTAAGATAATAGTCTATAATTATTTTATGGAAAATTTTTCTAAAATAAGGAGGACTATTTTTTATGAAAAAGATTTTTAG
This sequence comes from Bacillota bacterium, assembly GCA_023431385.1. Classification (GTDB taxonomy): domain Bacteria; phylum Bacillota; class Clostridia; order Acetivibrionales; family DSM-1351; genus Ruminiclostridium. Next base: position 5,148 of record JAEYWA010000006.1, read on the forward strand.
CATAGTTTTAATTGTTATGCTATTGACTACAGGGTGTTCTTTTATTGGACAAAAGGCCTCGAAGGATGCTGAACCAATTATACCGGTAGCCATTGATTCTGCAAGTCAAGAGGTTCAGGCAAATGCATCTGCTGCTGATTCAGGAAGTGGTACTAATAGTGAAACAGCAGGTAATTCTACAGTTTCCAGTTCGGCTGTTGTTGAAAACTCTGAGGATTTGTTCAGCAGTAATATATTGCTGGATAACGGTACAGGTCAAGGAGTATCTGCAAATAGTAGTGATAAAAGCAGTGTATTGATAGCACTATATTATAGAGACAAGGAAGGAATGCTGATTCCTGTTACAAGAAATGTATCAAAACAGGAAGGTCTTGCAAAAGCAGCAATAGGCGGCTTGATTGACCAAGCTGTAACCAGGGAGCAACTTGACTTTTATGGATTGTATCCGGTACTGCCGCAAGGAACGAAAGTAAAGGGAATGACGATAAAAAACGGCAGTGCTGTAATTGATTTTTCAAAGGAGTTTATGAATCTGGAAACAAAAGAGGACGAGCAGCTGGCAGTAACTTCGGTTGTTTATACCCTTACAGGTTTTAATACCATTTCTGATGTAAGCTTCAGAATTGATGGCAGGGTGGTCAACAATCTGAACAACGGGACCGATATATCGGGAAACAGGAACAGGGATAATACTTTTATTAATTCAAAGGAAACAGCATTGAAGGATGGTTATATTAAGTGTGATCTGTATTATATGACGACTAGCAATGATCAATACAATTATATGCTTCCGATATCTACACTTTTACAAAAATCAGATGACAGTCAGCTGCCTGCAATTATGTTTGCAGAACTAAGTAAAAAGCCAGCCAGAGATAATATATATACTTCTTTTCCTGAAGGGGCCAAGCTGCTTTCATGCAGTATGGAGGAAGACTTAGCTGTTCTGGACTTCTCATCCCAGCTAACCAACTATGGAGGTAATGAAAAGGAGAATATACTTCTGAACCAGATATACTATACAATAAACCAGCTCAAGGGCATTTCGAAGGCTAAGATACTCGTAGACGGAAAAGCAACCAACTTGCCTGAAGGTTCTGAGATAGCTTTTGCCAAAAGCCTTCCAACAACCGTAAATTCAGTTATGGATCAATAGTTTTGATTTTAGTTACAATATACAAAACAGATAACTTTTATTCTCTTTATTTATATATTTACGCTGATGCTTTTTAAAGAATTTTGAGATATTATTAAAGACAATTACAATCTTCGGTCTATTTTATTAACCCGGATAGTATAAATTTGGAGGTATTATGTTGAGGCAGGATGGTAGAACTAATTCACAGCTTAGGCCTGTAAAAATTACAAGAAATTATATAAAACACGCAGAAGGTTCGGTTCTTATCGAGGTTGGAGACACGAAGGTAATATGTACCGCATCTGTCGAGGAAAGGACGCCCCCCTTTAAGAAGGATTCTGGTGAAGGCTGGGTAACAGCTGAGTATTCGATGCTTCCCAGAGCAACCGGGGTTAGGAATCCGAGAGATATTTCCAAGCTAAAGCTAAACGGAAGAACTCAGGAGATTCAGCGTCTTATTGGGCGGTCACTAAGAACCGTTGTGGATTTAAAGCTCTTGGGAGAAAGAACTATAACAATTGATTGTGATGTAATTCAGGCTGACGGCGGAACCAGAACTGCCTCAATTACCGGTGGTTATGTAGCATTGGTTGATGCCTGCAGGAAGCTTATTGACAGCGGTGTTGTTTCGAAAATGCCGATTACCGGTTTTGTAGCAGCTACCAGCGTAGGTGTGGTAAACGAACAGGAGCTTCTGGATTTGTGCTATACCGAGGATAGCTCTGCCGAGGTTGACATGAATGTGATAATGACAGATAAGAGTGAATTCATTGAACTTCAGGCAACAGGCGAAAAAAGCAGCTTTAGTAAAAATCAGTTGGATGCTCTGCTTTTAATAGCTGAAAAGGGGATAGAACAGCTAATATCCATTCAGAAAGAAGTTCTGGGCCAATACTGATTTGACTGAGTTGGGGAGAGATAATGGAAAAATTGGTGGTAGCAACAAAAAACAAGGGGAAGATAACAGAAATAAAAGAAGTTCTGAAGCATATGCCTTTTGAAGTATTATCCATGGGTGATATGGATATAACAATAGATGTTGTTGAGGATGGTAAAACCTTTGAGGAAAATTCTCTTAAGAAGGCAATTGAGATATGCAGAATAAGTAATACAATAGTTATAGCTGATGACTCGGGAATTGAGGTGGATTATCTGGAGGGTGCGCCCGGTATTTACTCAGCTAGATTTGGCGGTCCGGAAGCAACAGATGAAGATAGAAACTACAAGTTGTTAGATATGTTGAAGGGTGTACCCTTTGAGAAAAGGACGGCAAGGTTTGTATGTGCCATAGCAGTCGCTTTCCCTGATGGAAGATCTTTTGTTGTAAGGGATACCTGCGAAGGCTACGTGGATACCGAATGTAGAGGCGATAATGGCTTCGGATATGATCCGCTCTTCCACATTCATGAGTATGGAAAATCTATGGCTGAGATAAGTATGGATGTAAAGAATAAGATTAGCCATCGTGCAAAAGCGTTGAATAAAATGGCAGCTAAATTGAATGAATTTATATCATAAATTAAATTATTCCACAGTTGCAAGAAGTATTATAGTCAGTATATATACAGTTAATATGCAGTTTGATTCATAGTTTATATTAAGTTATTTTGACTCTATGGGGGAAAGACATAATGAAAGTGCTGGTAATGAGTGATACTCATGGTTACATATTTAATGCAAGGGAGGCCTTGGACAGACACCCTGAGGTAGAAATGGTTTTACATTTGGGAGATTATTGCAAAGATGCTTCACAGTTAAGTCAGCTTTACCCGGATATAAGATTTGAATATGTTTATGGTAATTGTGATATAGGAGTTGGTGCAGTCAGTGCAGACAAGACTATTGAAATCGAGGGTGTCACTGTATTTATGACCCACGGTCATAAATACAGTGTTAAATGGGATTATAATCGAATATTGGCTAAAGCACAGGCAGAGAGGGCTGCGGTTGTTCTCTTCGGCCATACGCATGTGGCTGTAATTGATAATATAGATAATAAACTGGTGATTAATCCGGGTAGCATAAGTGAGTCAAGAAGCAGTAAGTCCGAATCCTATATAATAATGGATGTAGTCGATGATAAAGTTAATGCAGAAATTTACTACATATAAGCTTTATTGAGAATAGTATCCAGGGATAGTAAACCTCGATTATTCAGTATGAAGTTAATAGTAAAAGGATATAAAATATATATAAAATCATAAAAATATAATTATATGTGTTGACAAACTAAAATGTACCCTGTATAATATCAAGAGTCGGCTGGCGATAAACACTCGCAAAGGCTGATATACCAGGGTTAATGCGGGTGTAGTTCAATGGTAGAACA
>JAEYWA010000032.1 GCA_023431385.1 Bacillota bacterium
GCCTTCTGATCAAAACAGAGCGCGGCGCTGCGCAGACCTATGATTATCAAGGCGACTGTGTGGAAATTGACCCTTTCAATCCTGAAACACGTAAGTATGTATGGGAAGTATGCAAAAAAAATTACTACGAATTTGGCATCGATGCTTTCTGGTTGGACAACTCTGAACCGGATTATGGTGTGTATGATTTTGAGAATTACAGATACTGTGATGGACCTGCATTGAGTATCAGCAATATGTATCCTCAGATGTACAGTCGCTTATTTTATGATGAGATGAGTAAGGAAAAAAAGCCTGTTGTAAATCTGCTTCGCTGTGCATGGGCCGGTTCCCAGAAGTATGGCAATGTGGTTTGGTCCGGTGATGTGCCAAGTACCTTTGAAGCCTTCGCTGATCAATTACAGTGCGGTCTCAACATGGGACTTGCGGGCATTCCATGGTGGACAACAGATATCGGCGGCTTCATGACAGATGATGTAAATGATCCTGATTTCAAAAATCTCCTAATTCGTTGGTATCAGTTCGCTGTATATTCAGCTGTACTGCGTATGCACGGTGACAGAGGCCCTTACAATATTCCGCCTCTGGATAACAGAGATTGGGGTGGCGGCTACCTTCATACAGGCCAGCCAAATGAGCTTTGGAGTTACGGAGAAGACAATTATAAGATCATGAAGAAATACTATGATATCCGTATCAGTATGCATGAATATATTAAAAAGCTTTATGAAGAAGCCCATACGAATGGATCTCCATTAATTCGTACCATGTTCTATGAATTTCCGGAAGATGAGAAATGTTGGGAACTTCAGGATCAGTATATGTTTGGTGACAAATATCTCGTAGCGCCGATTCTTCATCTGAATGAATACAAGAGAGACGTGTACCTCCCTGCAGGTGAGTGGATATTGACCTCTACCGGAGAAAAGTATCAAGGCGGCATAACAGTATCAGTTGATGCACCAATCGAATACTCTCCGGTATTTGAGCGCAAGGAGATCGGGTTATAAAACTCAATGCCATTACTATTAGTCAGATGAAGTTACTGACGTATCTTTTTTACACACTCAAGGTACACAGAGTGCTGTGTTAAGATTGGGATAGTAAAAGCCTGATAAATCAAGACTTTCGAGATTATGCTTTTATTGTGGACATGGATTTATTTATTATGAACAGGAAGGTTATTGTCAACTCTAAACCAGTATGGGGTTGACAATAACCTTTCTTTTTGCAACAATTATACTAAACAGTATCAAATTTTGGGAGAAGATTATGAACTACAAGAGGCTTTCAGTACAAAACATGATAATGTGTGCTTTATTTACGGCACTTATTGCTGTGGGAGCATATATAAAAATACCCATCCCAGTTGTGGCGTTTACCCTGCAATTTTTATTTACAATGCTGGCGGGACTTTTACTTGGAGGAAAATTAGGAGCAGTTAGTGTTTTGGTCTATATTGTGTTAGGTTTAATCGGTTTACCTGTCTTTACAGAAGGCGGCGGGCCTGGATACCTGCTAAAACCAAGCTTTGGATATATTATAGGATTTTGTATTGCAAGCCTTGTCACAGGCACCATTGCAAACAAGGTATCTGCACCATCATATAAAAGATTGCTTGCCGCAAATTTTATGGGACTTACAATAGTTTATATATGTGGAATGGCTTATTATTACGTTATTTGTAATTATGTTATCGGCACACCTATAGCATTGTGGCCATTAATTCTATATTGCTTTATCCTGGCAGTACCGGGAGATATTATTCTTTGTATTTTAAGTGCTATTTTAGCAAAACGTTTATTACCCATTCTAAATAAAATACGAGGAGGATTTTCAAATGGAAATGCTGCAAACTATAAAAAATGATATTTTATCCAGCAAGTTAATTGATAAAGAGCAGGCACTTGCTTTAGTGACTGCTCCTCTAAATGAATTGTGTATGGCTGCAAACGAGATCAGGGATATTTTTTGCAGTAATGATTTCGATATTTGTACCATAATTAACGGGAAAAGCGGAAGATGCTCTGAAAACTGCAAATACTGTGCTCAATCATCTTTTTATGGAACCAAAGTTGACGAATACCAATTACTTGATACAAGCGAGATTGTTGCACAGGCAAAATACAATGATGAACGAGGGGTATTGCGCTATTCAATTGTAACCTCCGGCAAAAGCCTTAACGATCATGAGATTGGTAAGGCTTGCGAAAGTATAGAAGCAATTAAAGCACAGACAAGTATTTCAGTATGTGTTTCCTTTGGACTACTAAATGAAGCCCAATTTAAAAAATTAAAATCTGCTGGAGTGGAGCGAATACATAATAATTTGGAAACCTCCCGGAATTATTTTCCGAATGTATGCACTACCCATACCTATGATGATAAAATATTGGCAATCAAGGCTGCACAAAAAGCAGGGCTTAGCGTATGCAGCGGCGGGATCATGGGGCTTGGTGAAAGTATGGAGGACAGAATAGATATGGCATTAACACTTCGTGAGCTTGGAGTTCATTCTATACCTGTTAATATATTAAATCCTATTCCAGGTACTCCATACGAAAACAACAAAATCCTAACTAACGATGAAATATGCAGGATTATTGCGATTTTCCGCTTTATCCTGCCAAAGGGTTTCATCCGACTTGCTGGAGGCAGGGGGCTTCTTACCGATAAAGGCAGGAAATGCCTTCTTTCAGGAGCAAATGCGGTGATCTCAGGAGATATGCTGACGACAGCAGGTGTTTCCATAAAGAATGATATGAAAATGATTGAAGAACTTGGTTATAAGGTGGTCTTGAGAAATGAGTAAAGGAATTTTTATTACTGCAACGGGAACAGATGTGGGGAAAACCTATGTGACGGCTTTAATTGTAAAAAAGCTGCGTGAGGCAGGGTATAATACAGGTTACTATAAAGCTGCACTCAGCGGCGCCGAGAGGACGGAAAGTGGACTGCATATAGCCGATGCTTACCATGTGAAAATAACAGCAAAGCTTAATTGCGACTGTACCGATATGGTGTCTTATGTTTATGAAACTCCAGTTTCGCCGCATCTGGCAGCGAAGCTGGAGGGCAATCCAGCAACATTGGGAAAAATAGCGGCTGACTATGAAAAGCAGTGTTCAAAGTATGACTATATAACCGTCGAAGGCAGCGGCGGAATCATCTGCCCCATTCGTTATGATAACGAACAGCATATTTTCTTAGAGGATATCATTAAGGAGCTGAAACTTGCTGTAATTATAGTGGCGGATGCTGGACTCGGCACAATTAATTCCACCGTACTTACTGTGCGGTATTTGGAAAGTAAAAATATCCAGGTGATGGGTATTATCCTTAATCATTATCATGGAGGTTTCATGGAGGATGATAACATTAAGATGATTGAGGCGATCACCGATATACCTATCATTGCACTTGTCAGTGATGGTGATTCCAATATAGAGATTGATGTTCATATGCTTGAAGCATTGTACGGAAAGGATGGAAACTAAAGTGGATTGGGTGGAAAAGGATATAAAATATATATGGCATCCTTGCTCACAAATGAAAGATTATGAGGAACTGCCGCCTATCATAATTGACCATGCCAAGGGTGTATATCTATACGATGTGAATGGCAAGGAGTATATTGATATTGTCAGCTCCTGGTGGTGCAATCTTTTAGGGCACTGCAACCCTAAAATTAATGAAACAATCAAAACACAGCTTGATAAATTAGAGCACGTCATATTTGCTAATTTTTCGCATGAGCCTGCTATTATACTTTGTGAGGAATTAAGCAAACTTGTTCCAAAGGGATTAACGAAGTTCAATTTTTCGGATAATGGTTCTGCCTCAGTTGAATGTGCGCTGAAAATGAGCTTTCAATATCAATATCAGACAGGTAATACTAAAAAGACAAGATTTATGTGCCTAACTGAGGGGTATCACGGTGAAACCATTGGAGCATTGTCGGTTGGCAGTATTGATTTATACGCAAAAATTTATAAACCAATGCTGATGGATGCTATCCATATTGAAGCCCCCGACTGTTATCGCTGCCCATATGGGAAAAGCAGGACTTACTGCAATACGGAATGCTTTGAGTATGCTGAAAAAGCATTTGAGCAGTATGCTGACCAAACTTGTGCAATAATTGTTGAACCTCTTCTGCAGGGCAGCGCAGGTATGAGGATTTACCCTGCACTTTACTTGAAAAAACTTAGAGAGTTATGTGATAAATATAATGTTTTGCTCATCGCTGATGAAATTGCCACAGGCTTTGGAAGGACAGGCAGAATGTTCGCATTTGACCATGCTGGTGTAAGTCCGGATATTATGTGTGTTTCAAAGGGACTTACAGGGGGATATATGCCTATGGCTATCACTATTACCACCGATGAAATATATAATGCCTTTTATGCAGATTATAACGAATACAAAGCATTTATGCACTCTCACACTTATAGCGGCAATCCCCTTGGTTGTTCTGCCGCTCTTGCTGTTTTAAATATATTGCGTGAAGAGACTGTTTTGGAAAATGCCACAAAACGGGCACAATATCTGAGTAGAAAGCTAAACGAAGCATTACTTGACCACAATAATATAGGTGAAATCAGGCATATAGGTTTAATTAATGCAATGGAGCTTGTGAAAGATAAAAAAGATAAAATAGGTTTTGACCCCAAACTTCGGATTGGTTATCAGATTTATAAAAAGGCTTTAGAAAAAGGACTTATACTTAGACCCCTTGGGAATGTACTATATTTTAATCCCCCGCTTATTATAAACGAAGCAGAGATTGATAAGGCGATAGGAGTTTGCAAAGAGGCAATTTATAGTGTTATCGGTGAAAAGTATTGAAAACTTTAAATTCATAACGTGATGTCATGGATGGAAAATATCATTAAACTCTTGACTCTTCCTTTGGGGAAGCCTTTATACTAGTTTATCCCTGATAATTTTGAAAGGAGGTAAAACAAATGAACAACCTAATCAAAATCAAAGATGTGTCAAACAAATTCCTGATATAATGGTCGTAAACATACCGGGATTCAAAGCATTAACGTGCGGCGACCAACCGTGGAGGGATATGTTCAAAGATTTATGGATAAAGATTCAATATTCTTATAAAAGTAAAGAGATATGGGGGATTAATGTATCCATATTTGATGAGTGCTTTGGATATGTACCTTTACTTGGATTAGGTGGGGAGGAGAAGTGTAGGAGTATATTTGTTTGAATAACTTTTAGATTTAGCTTTTAGTACTTTTCTAAGTTATTTGATGAATAGCGTCGATCTAATTCACAAAACCATAGTAATTTAAGTACCAAAAGATGATGAACAAAAAAATATAAAGGTGTCTTTTACATAAAATATGATATGAGTCAGACACCTAAACATTCAACGCGAAGCGATGTGCATTCGCGCTTCTTTTTACTATTTTGTTATCAAGGGCTTTGTGCTGGCGCGAACCTTTAACACTGGATCAAATATGAAAAAATTATTTTCAGTATTTTTATTCTCAATAGCATTTAGGACTTGATTTACAGCTTCATCAGCCAGATTTTTAACCGGCTGTTCAATTGAAGTCAACGGTGGTGTAATAAAATCTGAAATAAATATATCGTCATATCCCACAAGAGATAGATTATCCGGTATGGAAAGGTTATAATAACTTGCTTGTTTATAAACACCCAAAGCCATCATATCATTAAAGGCAAAAATTGCTGTAACACCTCTCCCCAGGAGATAGGGAAGAGCTTTCATACCGCTTTCCCTATGAAAATCCCCTTCAAATATGAGGTTTTCCTGTATGGGGATGTTTGCCTCCAGTAAAGCTTCCTTATAACCATTCAAGCGCTCTATTGAGCTATAAACATTTTTCGGTCCGGTTATACATCCGATTGAACGATGTCCCAGATTGATAAGATGCTGTGTAGCCAAATAACCTCCCAGTTTCTGATTGACAATAATGGTTGTTCCAGCCTCTATATCAAGCTTACGGTCCACTACAATAAAAGGAGTACTGGTACTTGAAATTAACTTCTGAATATCACGAAGGTGCTCATCAATGGAATTTGATAAAATCACAATTATGGCATCTACATTACGGTCTAAAAAGATATTTATATAATCGATATCTCGACGGGCCATATCATGGGTATTGCCATAAAGTACGTTATAGCCATGATCATAGCAGGCCTGCTCAATGAGTTTGGAAAGTTCAGAAAAATAGATGTTACTGATATCTGGAAGAACTAATCCGATGGTTTGGGTAGTTTTCGTTACCATACTCATTGCGATATGATTCGGCCTGTAGTTCAATTTTTCAACTACATCAAGTATCTGTTTTCTGGTTTTTTCTGATATTTTGTTGCTTTTTCCATTTAATACAAGAGATACAGCTGTTGTAGATACTCCTGCTTCAGCTGCCACATCTTTAATAGTAGCTCGCAATGAACCTACCTCCTTACCAATTTTTGCTTTAATTCAACATTTATTATATTAAGAAAAACATCAAATGTAAATTGCTTTCACAATCAGGGTCAGCTTGAAAGACTTCACTGAAGCTTGTCTTCCAAGCTGGCTTATGAATCAATATGATAAAATACTCACAACTAATTTACTAAAACTAGTTTACTATTTTTTACCTCTGACAAAAATGGGATGGAGGTGGAGGCTCCATGTCTTGATACTGCTAAGGATGAAGCAATAGAAGCTATGCGGAGGCAGGATTCTATTGGCTCATTATTAGCATATGCAGCGAGAAAATAACCGGTAAAAGTATCACCGGCAGCTGTTGTGTCAACAACCTTAACATCATAAATACCATGTCGATAGGTATTCATTCCGTCGCTGAACAGGGCACCATTTTTTCCTAACGTAAGTACAATTGCGGTTTTGGGGTAAATCTGATGAAGCTTATTAAGAATATCTTCATAGTTCTTTTCTTTTGTTAATTCATAACCCTCAACCTCATTTAAAAGTAAAATATCAACTAGATGTAATGGATAGCTAAGTAGCGGTTCAGTTATGGGTGATGGATTAAAGGCAATTTTCATGCTCTTTTTCTTTGCTTGTTCCATAATATACGGAATATTGTTAATTTCGTTCTGTAATAATATGAAATCACCTGGCTCAAACTGGGCCAAAACTTGGTCGATGAATGCTTCATCAATCATATGGTTAGAACCTGCATAACAAATTATGGAGTTTTGACCATTTTGGTCTACTTGAATTATGGCGTGACCGGTCATATGATCGTCGCTAACAGCTACACATGTTGAATTTACATGGCTCTCCTCCAGTGATTTTATAAGATGAATACCATCCCGACCGATCATCCCGGACATATAACAATCTGCATCAGACCGACCCAAAGCAAGTGCCTGATTTAATCCTTTACCTCCGTCAAATATATTAAAGGAGGTAGAGGTTGTTGTTTCTCCGGGTTTAACAATGTGACTTACTTGATAGACATGGTCTAAATTCAATGATCCAAAACATAATATCTTCATAATGATTCACTCCGTTTAAACGTTTTAATTATTATTTAATTGTTTAGTATAAGCTAAGTATATTTTATGATAATTGACATGTCAATATAAAAAAATTGTCGTAAAATAAGATAAAATGACGAAAAACATGTTGACTTCACAAACTATTTTGTGTATATTGTAGATATCAAGTCGACGTAATTCACTTGATTTGCAAGGTGATAAGCAAAGGTAAAACGATAAACTGTATAGATTACAGAGATATATAGAAAAGTTTTACAAAAGAGAATTGTCGGCAAGGTAATAAATGCTAGTTTAATTATTGATATTTACAGTATGAAAGGAGTATCTATGAATTCAAGAGAAAGAGTCAGAGCAGCATTGAATCATCAGCAGCCCGACCGTGTTCCAATCGATTGCGGTGGTCATATGTCAAGTAATTTTTCTGTGCAGGCCTATAGGAATTTACGTGAATATTTGGGACTTAAGAAAAGTGAACTTTATGTTTGTGACGTCATACAGCAGTTGGTTTTTCCTGAAAAGGATGTCCTGGATATGTTTGGTATTGACGTAGTAAATTTTGGAACTGAGTTCACAGCACATGATGAGTATTGGAAGGAATGGGAGCTTCAGGATGGTACACCCATAAAGATTCCAGCGTATATAGATATAAGAAAAGAGGGCGATAATTCATTTTTATATAACAGTAAAGGTAAGCAGTTGGCTATATGGAAAAAAGGTGTACTATATTGCGAACAAACCTATTACCCTCTTGAAAATTCTGATTCAGATGATTTTTCCAATTTACAGGATAATTTAGATGATGTTATGTGGTGTGCGTTTCCCGGACCTCCTGCACCGTTAGGCTACTCCGGAGAAGATATGGCTAAAAGAAAAGCATCCATAGCAAAACTTCGACAGTCAACTGACAGAGCTATATATGCTCCTTTTGGAGGCAGTATATTCGAAATGGGAGGTTTCCTGTACCGTCAGGATAACTTTATGATGGAAATGATGCTGAACCCTGAGAAAATACACAAGTACTTAGATAAGATCAAGGAAATATATTTTGAAGGCATTAAGAATTTTATTGAAGCAAATGGAACAAATATTGATGTAATGGGTTTTGGTGGAGATGATATGGGAATGCAGGGTGGACCTCAGATTTCACCTGCAATGTATAGAGAGTTCTTTAAACCTATCCACAAGGAAATATGGGGATATGCAAAAAAACTAAATCCAGATATAAAGCTTTGTTTACATTGCTGCGGTGGAATATTCCCATTGATAGGAGATATTATTGATGCTGGAATGGATGCAATAAACCCGGTCCAAACCAGTTGTAAAGATATGGAAGTTGAAAAGCTCAAGTCAACCTTCGGTAAAGATATTACTTTCTGGGGTGGCGGTTGCGATACCAGAGACATTCTGCCAAATGGAACACCACAGCAGGTTAAAGATCATATACGAAGAAATCTCGATGTAATGTTCCGTGATGGAGGCTTTATATTCCAACAAGTTCACAATATTGTTGCAAACGTTCCGCCGGAAAATATCGTCGCAATGTTTGAAGCAGTGAAAGAATACACCTAAAAAATCTATTTAACAGGGGGAAAGTCATGAAAAAGAAGCTAATTTCAGTAATGTTGTGCATGGTTCTGGTAGTTGGATTATTTGCAGGTTGTACATCTTCAGACGATAAGTCTGCAACAAGTACAGGGAATGTAAGTACAGATACTACGAAGGCATCTGCTGAATCTACTACAGATGCAAAAAAGAGTGATTTAAAGTATGCAGTTGTACTTCACGCATTGAATAGCTCATTCTATGCAAAAATTCAAGAGGGTGCACAAGAAGCAGGTAAAGCACTTGGTATTACAGTAGACGTTATGGCACCAAATACAGCAAACAATCTTGCGGAGCAGGTTAGTATGATTGAAACTTGTATTTCTTCAGGCTATGACGGTATTGCTACAGTTGTATGGGATCCAGACGGATTTTCCGATGTAATCAAAAAGGCTAAGGATGCTGGAATTCCAGTGCTCAGTCTGAATCAGAACTCAGGTAAGGATGATGGTACTGTATTCGTTGGGCAGGATCTTGAAGATTCTGGGTACATGTTAGGTAAGTATATGTTTGGTGAAGTAATGAAAGGTAAGGGAAAATATATAATAGCTTCTTGCGCTCCGGCAGATGTTGCCTTGATTGCGCGTGAACAGGGTATTAAAAGAGCAGCAAAAGAATTTCCTGACATAGAATTTGTTGAATTGGTTGATATTACAACTGACTTAACAACAGCTGTTGGTGTTATTGAAAATGCATATCTTGCTCATCCTGATGTAACTGCTTTCCTAGGTGTTGACGTATTTAGTGAAGCTATAGGAACATTTATTCAATCAAAGCAGTTGAATGGTAAGGTGTTTGGAGCAGGTTTCGACTTGACAGAAGGTACATTACAGCACGTTACTAATGATGCTATGCAATTAACAATCGGACAAAACCCATTCCTTCAGGGATATTACCCAGTTGTTCAGTTGTTTACACAAGCACAATACGGATATGATTTGTTAAACATGAATACGGGTGCATTCTTAGTTACAAAAGACAATATAGCTAACGTGAAGCCTGAATAATAATCTTAACTAATTGCTATGGGGCTGCCTTTTTATAGTCAAATAGGCAGTCCCTCACTTTTAAGTGACAAAATTTAATCACATTTCAAAAGATGGAGATTACTATGGAAAATAATATTGCTATTAAATTAAAAAAAGAAAATAGATCCTTCAGAGAATTTGGTGTACTGATGGTTCTTCTGGGAATTATAGTAGTTTTGAGTATTGCAGCACCGTCTTTCCTAAGAGCTCAGAATCTTATCAATATAGTCAGACAGATGACTGAAATTGGGATTATGGCTATAGGTATGACTATGATTATAGTCTGTGCCGAGATTGACTTGTCAATTGGCTCAATCTACGGGGCAACAGCAATGATGGCAGCTTTGCTAATAAAAGATGGAGTTTCGCCTACAATAGCATTTGTTATTGCAATTGCTGCGGGTGCTGCTATTGGTTTCATCAATGGGTTTTTATCAACAAAGGCAAAGATGCCCGCATTTATTGTAACATTGGGAACAATGCAAATATTCAGAAGTGTTGCATATGCAATTTCCGGTGGTAGAAGCATAGGCGCATTTTCTCAAGAGGCTCAAAGCAGCTGGTTTTTCGGAATTGGTGGTAGTATAGGTCCTATACCTGTTCAGGTTATAATTATGATAGCTCTTTATGTAATCGCTTTCGTTATTATGAAAAAAACTAAACTTGGTTTTGACATTTATGCCACAGGTGGAAATAAGAGAGCAGCTAAGTTGGCAGGAATAAATACCGACCGTATGAAAATTGTCAGCTTTGTTGTAATGGGTGCTTTAGCTGCTTTTGCGGGAATCATAAGTATTGCTTACCTCAAATCAGTTCCTACTACTGCAGGTGCAGGACGTGAAATGGACGTTATTGCAGCAGTAATTTTGGGTGGTACTAGCATGAGTGGCGGAAGAGGTTCAATATTGGGTACATTTCTAGGAGCTGCTATTATGGCTGTTGTTAGAAACGGTATGGTACTTCTGAGCGTTCCCGCCTTCTGGCAATCAGGTTTTATCGGTATAATAATTATCGCAGCAGTATTGATGGACACATGGATTACTCAACGAAAAAGCGTAAGATAATTGCAAGGAGGTAGGATAGTGGATCACATTATTTGTTTTGAAAATATATCCAAAAAATTTGGTGGAACATCTGCATTATCAGACGTTTGCTTTAAAATTAAAAAGGGTGAAGTTCATTGCTTGTGTGGCGAGAATGGAGCTGGAAAATCAACACTGATGAATTTATGCGCCGGTGTTTTCCAGCCAACCAGCGGCATTATCAAGATTGATGGTGAAGAAGTAAAGATTCATAGTATTGCTCATTCGGAGAAGCTGGGTTTTTCCATTGTATACCAGGAGGTTCCGCTATGCTTGAATATGAGTATTGCACACAATATATTCATGGGTTCCTCAAAAAGCACAAAGGGTATTTTTCTCAATGAGAAATTTATGGAAAAGGAAACAGAAAAGCTCTTAGCGAGATTCAAGTTAAACAGAAAGCCTTCAGACATGGTTGGAAGCCTGAGTATAGCAGAACAATCAATTGTCCAGATTGCGAAAGCGGTGTACTTTAATCCAAGGATTTTAATAATGGATGAACCTACAGCTGCATTAACAAATGACCAGAGAAATGTCATGTTTGAAATAATTAAAGAGCTTAAAGAAAAAAATGGTACAACTATCATTTATATAAGTCATAGACTGGAAGAAATCATGGAAATAGGGGATACCATCACTGTTCTCCGTGATGGACAATTTGTAACCACTGAAAGCGTAGCTAACGTGACAATTGATGATCTTGTAAACTTAATGGTTGGCAGAAAGATAGAGACTTCTCAGGATATACCAAGCTACAACACTGGTGAGAAACTTTTAGAAGTCAGAAATCTAACCAGAAAGGGTGAATTCGAGAATATCAGTTTTGAGCTGAATAAGGGTGAGATACTGGGGTTAGGTGGATTTGTGGGAGCCGGCAGATCAGAAGTGCTGATGTCCTTGTTCGGGTTTAATAAACCTGATTCAGGAGAAATTTATATTAATGACATAAAAGCTTCTATTAACTCGCCTGCAGATGCAATTGTAAATGGTATGGGCCTCATCCCTGAAAACAGAAGAGATGATGCACTGATAGAAGAAATGACAATTAAGCAAAATGCTCAAGTAGTTATAATTAAGGATTTAGTTAAAGGCCTTCTTATAGATAAGAAGCTGGCTGACAAGAAAATGAAGGAAATGGTCAGTAAGTATAAGATAAAAGCTAATAATGTTAATCTGCCAATATTAACACTCTCAGGAGGTAATCAGCAAAAGGTTATAATTTCACGATGGATAAGTAATTCTCCCAAAATTCTTTTGTGTGACGAACCAACCAGAGGTATTGATGTTGGTGCAAAAGCTGAAGTATACTCAATTCTTCGAAGTATAGCAAAAGAGGGTATAGGAATTATAGTTGTTTCCTCTGAATTACCTGAGTTACTGGCTCTCAGCGATCGAATCATAGTTATGCACGAGGGACATATTACTGGTCAGATGATGAGAAAAGAAGCTACTGAAGAAAAATTTATGAGATATGCAGCAGCAGTTGTTTAAATCTTACTCAGGGCTTGGAAATATTTATCTTTTAGTAAATAGATTGAGATAAGTTATTTTTTAGAATAGTAGGTATACAGATGAAAAAAACAAAAATATTAAACTCAGATTTATCCGCTGTAATCGCATTAATGGGACACACAGATTCAATTGCAATCGGAGATGCCGGATTACCAATACCTAACTCTTCAAAACGGATTGATCTGGCAGTCAAAAGGGATTTACCCTCCTTTCTTGATGTTCTTGAAACCGTTCTTTACGAATTGGAAGTTGAAGAGGTAACTATTGCTTCTGAAATGATAAATGATAATCCGGTTCTATATAAAAAAATGACCGATATGTTTAGTTCTGTAAAGATAAATTTAGTTCCTCATATAGAATTTAAAGAAATGACAAAAAGTTGTAAAGCCGTTGTCAGAACTGGAGAATGTATGCCATATGCAAATATCATTTTGCACTCAGGAGTAGCTTTCACCTGTACAAATGAGTAAGTATGGTATTCATAGAACAAAGAGTCATTCACGAAAGAATTCTTAAATTCACATCTAGTCAACTATTAATAATCATAACGCATAGGTTACAGATATGATTTTATTACCTCTGCGTGTCAACGAAGCAATGGTGTCTATAGTGTCCTTTCAGGACACTATAGACACCATTGCTTCGTTATAATTACATTTTCCCGAATAATTAATATCTAAAGATTGAGGCAGATTATACCAGCTTATATCAGAACTATTATCCACTATTGACAACTTTAACCAGTATGTTATTATTTATAGATAGACAGTCGGTCTAATGGAGGTGCGTAAAATTGAGAGTAGTGAAAGAAGCCGGGGAACGCAGGAATGAAATACTTGACGCGGCTAATGAGCTTTTTGTGAAAAAGGGTTTTGACGGCACGAGTACAAACGATATTCTCGAGAAGGTTGGAATTGCACGGGGAACGCTATATTATCACTTCAAATCAAAGGAGGATATTATGGACGCTCTGATAGAACGGTATAATGTGAGGATTTTAGCTGCAGCACAAAAAATAGCCAGCGACAGGAGTATACCAGTAAACGAGCGTATTTTAAACGTGGTGATGGCTTTGAATATAAGCAGCAGTGACGGAAAGGAAATAATAGAACATATTCATAAGCCTCAGAACGCACTTATGCATCAAAAGACGCAAAAGGCCATTATCAATGGCGTTACACCAATCCTTGCGGGCATAATCCGTGACGGTATTGAGCAGGGGATATTCACCACTCCATACCCGTATGAATGTATGGAAATGATTGTAGCATATACCAGCATGATTTTTGATGATGATATGGTTGAAATGACATATGAAGAACTTAATAATCGCATACGGGCGTTTGCTTACAATTTAGAAAGGATGCTTGGCGCTGAAAGCGGAAGTCTGATGTACCTTGTACAACTGTTCATAAATCCAAAAGAAGGAGAAAAATGAGTTGCTTCTGTGATTATGTTTGAATTTTAGTCGGGAAGAAGCTCAATACAGAGGGGAATTATGTATTTTAGGATAATTAGTAAAGACCTATCAAAAAGCAAACTAATAACCCTTACAACAATGATATTTGTTGTAACAGCTGCTTTACTTGTCGCTCTATCTGCAATACTTATCGTGAATTTGTCCGGTGCCATAGATACATTAATGACTCAGGCCAAAACCCCACATTTTATGCAGATGCATTCGGGGGCAATTGATAAAGCCGGCTTACCACTTTTGCAGAGCAGAACAGCTATGTTGATGATTTTCAGGTACTTGAATTTCTCAATATTGACAGTGCCGAATTTATAATTGGTAATAACTCACTTGCAGATAATGTTCAGGACAACGGTTTGTGTACTCAAAGCGGTAAATTTGATTATCTCCTAGACTTTGATGGAAATATAATTAATGTCTTGGAGGGAGAAATCTATGTTCCTATATGTTATATGAAGGACGATACCGCAGAAGTCGGAGATATTGCTGTCATAAGCGGAAAGGAGTTTACTGTCGCCGGATTTCTTCGCGATTCGCAGATGAATTCCACCCTCTCCTCCTCAAAGCGATTCCTGATCAGCGCAAATGATTACGCAGAAATAGAAAGCCTTGGAAATACAGAGTATCTGATTGAGTTCAGATTAATGGATTTGTCGACACTGGGTACCTTTGAGACTGCTTACACTTCGGCAGGTCTTGAAGCAAACGGGCCGACCATTACATATCCGCTTTTTAAGATTATTAATGCAATTAATGATGGGCTGATGATAGCCGTTATACTACTTGTAAGCGCCCTTGTAGTTGCAATCGCATTTATGTGTATACGCTTTACACTGCTAGCAAAAATAGAAGATGACTACCTCGAGATAGGTGTTATGAAAGCTATAGGGCTACGTGTAGCCCATATTAAGAAAATTTACCTAGCAAAATATGCAGCCCTTTCGGTGGTTGGCTGTATTCTCGGATTTATGCTATCCCTTGTTTTCAAAGGTGCACTTCTTGAAAACATACGGCTAAATATGGGTGAGAGTGAAAATTCCTCTTTCGCAATGCTTTTCGGAATAATCGGAGTATTGCTTGTATTCCTTGGAATCATTGCCTATGTAAGTGGTGTGCTGAAACGTTTTAGAAAAATATCTCCTGCGCAGGCAATACGCTTTGGAACTTCACAGGAAAAAGCCGCCGGAGCAAAGCTTTTCCATCTCAGTAGAAACAGGCTGCTCCAAACGAATGTTTTTCTCGGTATCAAGGATGTGCTCGCGAGAAAAGTGTTATACGGTACAATACTGGCGGTGCTTGTTACTTCTTCGTTTATAATTATTGTTCCACAGAACCTATATAACACTATTGACTCTGAGGATTTTATCAAGTATATGGGAATAGGAAAAAGCGATATACTCATTGGCATACAGCAGACTGATAATATCCTGGTAAAAGTCGCCGGAGTTGAAGAAAAGCTGCAGAGCGACAGCTCGGTATCAAGACATGTCGTACTTACCACAAGAACTTTTAAGGTAAAAAGGTCGGATGGTTCGGAGGAACGTATAAAAATTGAACTGGGAGACCATTCGGTATTCCCAATTAAATATTCTGAGGGCAGTGTACCGACCACACCGGATGAAATTGCCCTTTCGGTTATAAATGCCGAAGAACTTGGTAAAAAGGTAGGAGATGTTATTACACTGGTAATTGAAGGGAAGGAGAGAAATCTAACTGTTTGCGGAACTTACTCCGATATTACCAACGGTGGTAAAACTGCAAAAGCTGCTTTCACTGATGACTCTTCAGAAATTATGTGGTGTGTCATCTCGGTGGAGATTTCGGATAAATCCCTTATAGCCGGTAGGATTTCGGAATATACCGACAAATTCAATTTTGCAAAGATTAAAGATATCGACGGATATAGCAACCAAACCTTCGGCCCTACAATCAAATCCATTGGAAAGGCCTCCTTGGTATCAATTGCCGTTGCGTTGATTATAACAATACTGGTTACTCTTTTGTTTATAAAAATGCTTGTATCAAAGGATAAATACTCTATTGCTACACTCAGAGCATTAGGGTTTACAAAAAAGGATATTATTACTCAGTATATTTCTCGCTCTGTATTTGTTCTGATTATCGGAATTGCTTTAGGTACGTTTCTGGCAAATACACTTGGAGCGGTACTGGCTGGTATGATAATTAGCTCATTGGGAGCATCGTCGTTTCAGTTTGAGGTTAATCCGATTGTGACGTATCTGCTTTGTCCGCTAATGATGATCGGTTCGGTACTTATCGCAACAATTAACGGGACATGGAATGTGGGACAAATAAAAATATCTGAAAACATAAAGGAGTAGCATATGAATAAGATTATTATCGGTGAAAGAATAGATAAATATTTTGGTAAGGGTCATGAAAAGTGCAAGGTACTTGACGGAGTGTCAATTGAAATTAATGAGGGCGAGTTTGTTGCAGTAATGGGACCTTCCGGCTCAGGAAAATCTACTCTGATGTTTGCTCTGAGCGGGATGGACAGTTTTGACAGCGGTAAAGTCACTTTTGACGGCTGTGATTTATCAATACTTAAGGAAAAAGAGCTTGCAGATGTGCACAGAAGAAAAATGGGATTTGTATTTCAACAGCCGACTTTACTAAAAAATCTTAATATTCTTGACAATATAATTCTGACCTCAATGCGAGACAATAGAAAAGATGTCTCAAAGATTACCGAAAAAGCAAGTGCCCTTATGAAAAAGGTCGGCATAGAGGGACTGGAAAAGCGTGATATCACACAGGTTTCGGGAGGACAACTTCAACGCGCGGGAATATGCCGTGCACTTATGAGCAATCCAAAGGTTATTTTTGGTGACGAACCCACTGGTGCGCTAAATTCAAAATCTGCACAGGAGATTATGAGAATATTTTCAGAAATCAACACTGAGGGTACAACCGTTATACTAGTAACTCATGATGCAACTGTAGCGGCGTGGTCCCAGCGTATTATGTTTATGTGCGATGGAAAAATAGTCAGCGAGATGAGACTTTCCGAATTCAATGAGAAGGATTTTGACGCCAGAATTAATAAAGTCACCGAGAAGATGCGAGAAACAGGTATATAATAATAACATAGTAAATACTGGGTTAAGAGGAGAAATGCAAATGATAAATGAACGCTTAATGAAACAAGTACAGTTTATCACTGAGATAGACAGGCTCAAGAATATTTTTCGTCAGAATATTGTAATTGGGACAGACCGAAATGAGAACGATGCTGAACATTCCTGGCATATGGCTGCTATGGCTATTCTGTTATCAGAATACTCAGTTGATAGAAATCTGGATCTCTTACAAGTCTTAAAACTAATACTTGTACATGATCTTGTCGAAATAGGTGCTGGAGATACCTTCTGCTATGATGAGAAGGGCTGTGAGGATAAAGCGGAGAGAGAGGAGAAGGCGGCACAGCAGTTATTCAATATGTTACCCCGGGATCAGGCAGAGGAGATTTATGGACTATGGAGAGAATTCGAAGAACTCAGGACATCCGAAGCTAAATTTACTGCATGCCTGGACAGGCTTCAACCACTGCTGTTAAATTACAATACAAAGGGTCATACCTGGCAGAAGCCGGGTGTAACCAGCGAAAAAGTTATTAAAAGAAACAGTATTCTGGAACAGTACGCACCGGAATTATGGCAGCTTGCTAAAGAAATTATTGAGTCATCAATTGAAAAAGGCATATTGAAAAAGTAACAGGTAGTATACACTCAAATAATATTATCAAAATATTGGAACGGGGGAGAAACATGTTTAAGGAAATGAGAAGAAGTGACAGACAGCTTGGTGAAGAAGAAGCACTTAAATTGTTGGAGGAGGCTCAATACGGAATTCTTTCAACCTCTGGAGAGAATGGGTATGCTTATGGAGTGCCCTTGAATTATGCCTATTCAGACGGCAGTATATATTTTCACTGTGCTCAGGAAGGAGCAAAGATAAATAATATTACTAATAATAACAGGGTATCCTTTTGCGTTATAGGAGACTCTGAGCCCATTCCAGAAAAATTCAGCTACAGATATATAAGTACAGTTATATTTGGAAGGTGCTCAGAAGTTTTTGAAAAAGAGAAGGAGCTGGCTTTGGCTGCGTTGATCGAAAAGTATGCGGCTGAATTTTTCAATAAGGGCATGGATTATATTAAAAAAGAAATAGACACGACTAAAGTAATGAAAATTAATATTGAACATATTACAGGAAAGGCAAGAAGGTAATAGCTTTATACTTAACCTATTAACAAAATATACTAATGTGTATGTCATTGGAATTTGTAAAAATATGATTTGAATAAAAATTCCTCTTTATCAAATAATATTTAATAGCTTGAAAATTCTAAAAATATAAGTGGAGGAATTTTATATGAAGGTTAAAAAAATGGATCATCCAAATCAAGGAATAAAATGTATTGTTAATACTTGCACTTATTATATGCAAGGAGATCACTGCGCAGCAGAGCTAATTGAAGTAAAACCTAGAAACGCCTCAAACTCTCAAGAGACCGATTGTTCAACCTTCTCACCTGGAGCTAACACTTAAGAAACCTCATTCAAGCCTGTCAAGATATTCTTAACAGGCTTGAATTTTTATTATGGATAAAGTAACATTTAAGTAATGGAGTGTTAGATGAAAGCTGCATGTGGTAAGTCACTGTGACTTTCACTCAGCGAAAAGCCACTACGTGTCTTTTTACTACTATTACGTTGTTGTGCACGTAGATGAGAGATATTATTTACATATAAGGGAGGTCTGTCCCATGAAATACTTCGAATTATATGACGCAGACAATAAACTATTAAAAATGTCCAGAATTATTCTGGGGGGAGTACCTTTTGGCACCACTCTTGACGAACAACAATCCTTCGAAATGCTGGATAAGTATTTTGAAAGAGGCGGAAATACCATTGATACCGCAAGAATTTATTGTGATTGGCTTGAAAATGGTCATTCGGCTAGTGAATGCACTATTGGAGCCTGGGTAAAGTCAAAAAATAATCGAAGTGAAGTTATTCTGATTACCAAAGGCGGACACCCTACCGAAAACGGAGTATCACGTTTATCCAAAGAAGAAATACTCAATGATATGGAACATAGTCTCAAGGCATTACAAACCGATTATGTAGATTTATACCTCTTGCATAGAGATGACATTAACAAACCTGTTAATGAGATTATGGATACTTTGCACTTACTGGTTCAACAGGGAAAAACAAGAGCTGTAGGTGTATCAAACTGGACCTGTGACAGAATCTCGGAAGCTAATGCTTATGCTAATAAAAACAATAAAACCAGGCTTATAATTTCACAAATCCAGTGGAGTCTTGCGGAGTGCTTTCCGCAGGATTTCAACGACCCAACTCTTGTTTGTATGAACCCAAAAGAATATAGTCAATATCTCGAAATGGGGATGCCGGTTATGGCATTTTCTTCACAGGCTAACGGATTATTTTCCAAAGCTAAAGAGAATGACCTGGAATATGTACCTAAAAAGCTTCTGAAATTTATAACATTGGAGAACGTCAACCGTTTTAACAACTTACTTAAAATATGCAAAAGAAAAGGTTACAGCAGAACTGCTGTAGCGTTAAATTATATTATAGATAACAAATTGAACGGCTCGGCTATCATAGGATGTACAAATCTTGAACAGCTTTATGATTGCATGGGAGCTGCTGATATTACACTAACACAAGAAGAAGTTGAAAGCCTTGTATAAGTTTTTACTTATCAGGCTTGAGTATTATATTAAAATTACTCTAAGGTTGTTGTAGTTACTCTTGAAATTAAAAATTGAACATTTGTTCGATTTGTAGTATAATTCTCTTATTATCGGTAGTAAACTAGTTGGCAACTTAAGGATGAGTATGGAAAAAGCACAGATAAAGATTTCTATAAGAAATCTTGTGGAATTGATATTAAGGTCAGGAGACATAAATAACAGGCTGGTTTCTTCAAATCGGATGCTGGAGGGCACCAGAATTCATCAAAAAATACAGAAGGAAAGCGGCGATAACTATGCCAAAGAGGTATTTTTGTCATATGATTATCAGCTTCAAGGCTTTACAATAAGACTTGAAGGGCGGGCTGACGGAATAATTACTCAGACTGACGGAATAATTATTGACGAAATAAAGTCCACCGCTAGACCCCTTGAATACATAGATGATGATTTCAGTCAGCTGCATTGGGCACAGGCAAGATGCTATGCCTTTATTTATTGCGTTCAGAATGATTTAAAGGATATTTTTGTCCAGCTTACATATTTTCATATTGAAACAGAAGAGAAGAAAATAATAAGAAAAGCCTTTACCTTGAAGGAACTTCAGGAGTATATGAGTCAGCTTTTGGACAAGTATATGGTCTGGGCAAGTATGTCGGATAGCTGGAACACTCTAAGAGATATGTCCATCAAGGAACTTCAGTTTCCTTTTGAGAATTACCGTAAAGGACAGAGAGAACTGGCCGTTGCAGTCTATAAAACCATAATGCAGGAAAAAAAGCTTTTTGTACAGGCCCCCACCGGAATCGGAAAGACTATATCTACGTTGTTCCCAGCGGTGAAAGCCTTTGGAGAACAGCACATCTCAAAAATATTTTACCTGACAGCAAAAACCATTACCAGACAGGTTGCAGAGGAGGCTTTTACAAAAATGAGAGCCGGGGGCCTGAAATTTAGAACATTGACCCTGACTGCCAAGGAGAAAACTTGCTTTCAGAGTGAAGTCAACTGTAATCCGGATTTTTGTGAATATGCAAAGGGGCATTATAACAGGGTCAATTCTGCTTTGATTGATATATTGAAAAACTCGGAGTATTTCTCCAGAGAGATAATTGAACAGTATGCTGAAAAGCACAAGGTGTGCCCTTTTGAATTTGCTTTGGATATTTCACTTTGGGCCGACTGCATTATATGCGACTATAATTATGTTTTTGATCCAAGAGTGTATTTGAAGAGATTTTTCCTAAATAACGACGGTGATTATGCCTTCCTTGTAGATGAGGCACATAATCTTGTAGACAGGGCCAGAGAAATGTTTTCTGCCCAGATCAGCAAAACAACTTTTTATGAGGCCAGAAAGGCAATAAAAAACCATCAGCCTAAAATAGCAAAAGTTCTGGGCAAGGTAAATACTTATATGATCTCACTCAGGAAACAGTGCATTGATGACGGTTATATAATAAACAAGGGTGAGCTCAGTGAACTGTACAAATTACTCAATCGCTTTATATCAGAGGCTGAGGAATGGATCGTTAAAAATCAGAGTAAAGGAATAGAGGGGTTTGACCTGCTGTTGGAAGCATATTTTAGTGCAACAGCCTTCCTAAAAATATCTGAGTTTTTTGATCACAGATATGTAACTTTTATTGAAGCCGACCGAAGTGAGGTCAGGGTAAAACTTTTTTGTATAGACCCATCCTTTTTGCTGGCTGAAGCGGTGAAAAGAGGAAAGACAGCGGTGTTATTTTCGGCTACTTTGACACCTTTAAGCTATTTTATTGATATTCTGGGCGGTGAAAAGGATGACTATAACATAAATCTATGTTCACCTTTTGACAACAGTAAACTCTGTCTATTGGTGGATGATGAGGTTTCTACAAAATATAAAAATCGTGAGAACAGTTATGATACAATTGTTGAAATAATAAAAACTGCAGTTGAAATGCGTAAAGGTAACTATCTTGTATATTTTCCGTCCTATAAGTATATGAATGAGGTGTATTTCAGATTTACCGAACAATACCCTGATATTAATTCCTTTATACAGGAAAATTCCATGTCTGAAGAGGAGAGAGAGAGCTTCCTCAACAGATTCCAGCCCGATAATTCTGAAGCTATGGTTTGTTTCGGAGTGCTGGGGGGGATTTTCTCAGAAGGAATTGACCTTAAGGGAGACAGACTCATAGGAGCAATAATCATCGGGGTAGGTCTTCCACAGATAAGTGTTGAACAGGACATTATAATGGATTATTTCAACAGAAAGAATGGCATGGGATATGAAAATGCTTATATGTTTCCCGGCATGAACAAGGTGCTTCAGGCGGCAGGCCGCGTAATTCGTTCTGAAAATGACCGGGGAATGGTACTTCTTATTGATGAAAGGTTCTCACAAAGAAACTATAAAAATCTCTTTCCTAAGCACTGGGAGCATAACATCAGAGTCAGGAGTACAGATGAGATAAAAACCAGATTGAAAAACTTTTGGTGCTCCCGAAAGGAGGAAAAGAATGATGTTACAATTAAACCTGGGAATTGAATAAAAAATCGGTATTGTAGATGATATAATTATCCAAAATGAGGCCGCACAAAAAGAGAGGACTGTAATTTTGGGTGAGCAGAGAAGTTAAAGTTTTATATGAACAAAATAAGATATTTTTATATTAAGTATACTTAATATAAACTTCAAAAGAAAAGACAGGAAGGATACCTTGGACTTTTTTAACATTCTTAAAAATAAATATAATATAGATTTAAATGAGGACCAAAAAAATGCAACCAGCCATAAAAGCGGTCCAGCATTGATTCTAGCCGGCCCCGGCTCAGGAAAAACCACCGTAGTAACAGCCAGAGTCGCATATCTGATAAAGGCAGCAGGAATTAAGCCGCAAAATATACTCACTCTTACTTTTAATAAAGCCGCCCAGCTTGAAATGGAAAAGCGCTTTAACAGGCTATATGGAAGTGAAATTACCGAAAGGGTACATTTCGCTACGCTACACAGTTTTTGCAACAGAGTAGTCAGGGACTATGAGAGAATAAAGGGCCGCAGGCTTCGCAGGATTGAAGGCAATGACCAGGAAATAAATAAGCATCAGCTTTTAAAAGATATCTACCAAAGCATTAATAACACAAAAATTAATGATGATGAGCTTGAAACTCTTATTAATGAAATAGGACTCGTTAAAAACAACCTGATTAAGGACTTTGATGGTCTAACCTTCACAACAAAAAGATTTCAACAAATTTACAAATCTTACGAGGACTATAAAAAAAGCAATCTGTTAATAGATTTTGACGATATGCTGACCTATGCGTACAGTATTTTATTAAAAAATCCCGAGCTTCTTGAGTATTATAGAAATAGTTACAGCTATATTCAGGTGGATGAAGGGCAGGATTTATCAAAAATCCAGTTTGAAATAATCAGGCTGTTGAGTGAAAAACACAGGAACTTGTTTATAGTTGCAGACGATGACCAATCCATATATGGTTTCCGAGGAGCCCACCCCCGGTTCATTCTGGACTTTGAGAAACAGTTCCGGGGCTGCAGCATATTCAGGCTTGAAAACAATTACCGCTCAACTCAGAATATTGTAAGTCTCAGCAGTAGATTCATTAAGAATAACAAAAACAGATATGATAAAAACCATGTTACCCTGAATGAAAAGCTGACCGAGCCTGAAATAATCAAAGCACTTGATCAGCGTGATCAGCTTCAGTTTATTCTGGAAAAGCTTATCAGTTTTTCACAGCTTTCAGATATAGAGCAAAACACACATATAAAGACAAAAACATATATAAAAGGAATGAAAAAGCAGATTGCAATTCTTTACCGGAATAATCTGTCATCAGTCCTTACAGCTGATATACTCAATAGAAACGGAATTCCTTTCAGACTAAGACAGAACAGATTATTCTTTTTCAAGCACTGGCTGGTGCAGGAAGTTTCAGCTTTTTTGCTTTTTACATTAGACCCACAGGATGTTGAAGCCTTCTCCAAAATATATTACAGAATGAACAGATATATATCAAAGAATATGCTGGAGTGTGCCATGGCTGGAAATGTGGGTAAGCCGGTTATTGACCGTATTATGGCTGGTGCCGAACTAAAACCCTTTCAGATAGACGGCTTGCAGCAGCTGAAGCTGGAATTTTCAAACCTTGCAAAAAAGCCTCCTTTTAATGCGATGCAATACATTAAAAATAACTTTAAGTATCTGGAAAATGTTAAGGAATACTGCTCTCTGGTAGGTCTGTCGTATGAATATATATCAAGACTATTTGAGATTCTACTGGGTATAGCTTTAAACTGCCAGACAATTGTTGAATTTCTTGATAGATTGGCAGAATTGGAAAAGCTTTTTGAAGGAAGTGATAACTGGGATAACGAAAAAGGGATTTTGGAAATTACACTAAGTACCATACATTCATCAAAGGGACTGGAATACGACTGTGTATTCATGATAGACCTTATAAACAGTGAACTCCCGGGAGAGAAGGCGATTGAAAAGGCTGCTGATACTAAAGACTTATCTTTGCTGGAGGAAGAGAGAAGGCTATATTATGTAGGAATGACAAGGGCAAGACAAAGCCTTTTTATGATTTATCCCGCTGCAGCTAATGGAGACAGGCTTTCTCCATCCTTGTTTCTAAAAGAGCTTGCTGTTCTGCTGAAGAAAAAACTGACGGATGGTTTTGCTGAAGGTGTTATTGTAAGGCATGCAAAGTTCGGAAGGGGTGTTGTGGTTTCTCAATATTCTCGAGATGACATAAATTCACCCGGAGAGCTTATTGAAATTAAATTTTTTAACGGAATTGTCAAAAAACTTGATTTGATGATTTGTCTTGAAAATGGATTGCTTGAGTACGAAAAGATCGATCATGACACAATCCATTAAATTGAAATATATAGTATTGAAATTTATTGCAGGATGGATAATAAAAGTAATTCATATATTGTGTAACGTCCATTCTTTTGTTATCATTAAAAATTGATATGGAGGAAGATAGCAAATGATTGAAAAATACTATCCTGATTTGTACTGCGACAGCATCAGACATATAGACTTGGACATGCTGAAAAATAAAGGAATTACAGGTTTAATTCTGGATATAGATAATACACTTGTTCCAATGCACAGTAAGGATGCTGATGAAAATGCCATAACATGGATAAGAGACTTGAAGGACAAAGGTTTCAAAGTATGCATTTTATCAAATGCATCCGAAAAGCGTGTTGTCAGGTTTAATAAGGATATCGCGGTTATAGCAATACACAGAGCCTATAAACCTTCAGGCAGGGCATTTTTGATGGCAGCTGAAAAGCTGGAACTCGAGCCTGAAAGCATTGCCGTAGTTGGAGACCAGATATTTACCGATATTCACGGAGGTAATAAGGCTAATATGCTGACCATTCTTGTCAAGCCCATAGATAAAAAGGAAATCCTTTATGTCCGCCTAAAAAGATGGCCTGAAAAACTCATATTGGCTGGTTACATGAAAAAGCTTGAACATCATCTTGTAAAGAGAGAGCTTTGGAAGAAAAACAGGCTGATAATAGAAAAGAACAGATATAAAAAGTAAAGATTGTGAGGATTTTCAATGAATATAGTTAAAACTGTAAATGGGAAAACAGTGCTTTTCGGACTTATCGGCTGTCCGGTGGAGCACACAAAATCTCCATACATCCATAATACGTTATTCAACGAATATAATATAAACGCAGTTTATGTACCTATACACGTAAACCAGGGGGAGCTGGAGAAGGCGGTTAATGGTCTGAAAGCTCAAAATTTCACAGGTTTTAACGTTACAGTGCCCTATAAAAAGGATATAATAAGATATCTGGATGATGTATCAACTGATGCCCTGCTTATGGGGGCTGTCAATACCGTAAAAAATGTTAACGGAAAATTAAAGGGATACAATACAGATGCCGAAGGTTTCTCAAGAGATTTTAAGGATTCCTTCGCTTCTGGTTTCACCGGAAAAAGAGTAATGCTGCTTGGAGCGGGAGGGACGGCAAGAGCATTGGCAATCAGATTGGCTTCAGAAGGTGTACGTCACCTGGTCATTGTAAACAGAACCCTTGAAAATGCTCAGAATATAGTTTCGCTGGTTAAAAACAATTTTGGTAATATTGTAACGGGGATAGTTCCTGAAGCAGCAGAGTTTAGTGGTGATTTGCAGAGCAGCGATATTATTATAAACACCACTCCCGCCGGAATGAGTACATATGCAGCAACAACTCCCTTTGATTACACCTTTGAATTTCAGAAAGAGCAATTGGTGTATGACGTTATATATACCCCTGAAAAAACCCAGTTTTTGAAACAGGCTGAAGACAGGGGCTGTAAAATACAAAACGGTTTTGGAATGCTTATTAATCAGGGTATTTCTGCCTTTGAAATATGGACGGGAAAGTCTGTTCCTAAAGATATTTCTTTTGAAATATTAAATCTTATAGCAAATTAAAGGATTTATAAAAATTATAACGAATAATATAAATATTTGGTGCCGAGAATGTCGTCAGAAACCTGTTATGACATTTTAAATAAATTTTCCACGAGTTTTACCTAAGGAGGATAGAAATGGTTATTTTAAAAAATTATATGGAAGAAGTAGTGCTCAATTTAATGGAAGGTGTACTGGATGATATTAATGTGTGCAAATGTGAACTTTGCAAGATGGATATAGCAGCCCTTGCGCTGAATGATCTCCCTCCGAAATACATCGCCACCGAGAAAGGTGAATTATATTCCAAGGTTAATTCCCTCAGAAATCAGTTTGAAGTTGATGTTATAGCCGCCATCACAAAGGCAGCCGTACTCGTAAAAAGAGCACCAAGACATAAATAGTATTCTCTATTTTAGGGTTGTAGAGTGCTCCTTGATAATACCTACTCATTAGTTAATAAAACTAATAATAAAGCGTTGGATGATATAACTTCGTCCAGCGTTTTTTTGTGGTGTGTCCAGCCTGCCTGGACTATTGTGAGAAGCCAAGTGAATAGCAAAAGTTTTATACCAGCCAAACTCTACGTTGTTGGGATTTTATGTAACATTATCAATCTTTGAAATTTATTAAAATTTCTTGTGTATATAGAGATGTATAGAAAATATAATTTAATATTAAGGAGGCTTTTGCGAATTGGTTAATGAAGCAAAAATCCTGGCAAATTTGAAGCTGAAAAAACGAGGTTCACTTGATAAAGTAATTAATATATACACGCCATACATAAGTCTAATTGTATATAAAATTATAGGACAGGTTATGACAAATGAAGATATTGAGGAGGTTATTGCCGATGTTTAATTTCCCTTTGGAAGCATGCTAATGCTATTGATAATGAAAAGGAAGCATCTTCATATGGACATCTATTGTCCTCCTCAGGGGGGTTTTTGGACTGTTATCCCATAGGGACAAAGAACAAGTTTCCGTTATAAAATTTCGGTCTCAAAGAATTTGAAAAAGCCTGTAAGTTCTAAACGGGCTTACAGGCTTCGTGTTCGTAGGTATTCTGGTGTATTTACTTTTATTATTTTCCGTTTTAGCCTGGACTAAGGCTTGTCTTTTTCTGTTCCCTTTGAATCGGTTTCAGCGTTTGAAGGGTTCTTTTTTTCGGGGATTACAGGTTTCTTTGCGGGTTTAGTAGATTCATCCTCGGTATTTTTGTCAGGAACAAATAATTCTGAGGGGGTGGCTATTCCTCCAACTGATTTGAAGTATCTGGCAACTATGTCTTCAGCCGGCAGTGATTCCTTTGAATCAATATTTATTATTTTGCCGTTGTAAGAATAGAACCACCCTCCGCTGATAATCTTGTCCTCTCCGTCCAGTCTGAAGGAATTGAAGCTGTCGGTTGAGATGTTGATAACACCCGAAGTAAGCTTAAGTGCATCGCTCAGGGTCATGTTTGTAATAATATTTTCAAAGGCATAATTTAACACGGAATTGAACTTGGGAAGATATTGAATATTTAGTTTCTGTCCTATAAAAGCTTTAATAAATTTAACTTGCATCTCAGTTCGTTTAATATCACTGCCATCATAGAATTGTCTCAACTCCTTCAACTCTTCTCGCGAGTACAATCTTTCATTAGGCTTTCTAAACCTCAGTAGCTGCTCAACCTTATCCCCATCCAATAACTGATAGCCTTTTTTCAGGTCTATATAAAGATCCTGGGTAGGGTCCTGGTACCTTAAATCTGCAGGTACATCAAAATTGACTCCCCCAAGCATATCGGTTATTTTTTTTATAGAGGAAATATTTACGTGAACATAATAATTAATATTAATACCTGTCAGATTACTGACAACTTCGGAGGCATACTTTGCGCCGTCATGCTCACGACCGCCAGCTGCATAGGCAGCATTAATCTTTGGTAGAATATTATTTTTCAATTTGACATTTGTATCACGCGGAATGGTAACAATACTAATCTGGGGTGCATCACCATTACCAGCTGAGCTTGGATCATAATTTACAACCATCATTGAATCGGTATTGCCACTGGATTTATCTCCTACAAGCACAAGAAAATTCATAGGCTCATTTTTTTTTGCTCCACTGAGTCCGCTGAAAATTTGTGGAATGGATGAATTAGAACCCTGTTCGGGAGCGACGCTATTTATATAAAACAAAAAGAATGTTCCAAGTACAAAAAGAAACATTCCCAGCACTAAGGTAGTAACATAGGTAAACTTTCTTGTATTCATTGAAGACCTCATTATAAATTTTTGATTTTATCATCATAAAATTATATCACAAAATATTGCTCATACCATATATAATCTCCAATCTTTTTTATTAAAAACAGATCGCAGTTCTATCAATTTCCAAGGCTACCATTAAAAAGTATATGCTGTAACATAAAAGGTTTACACAACATAATATATCTTAGAGCGTTTATTGCTTTTCTAAGGGGGAGTAGTACTTGAATTACATGGATATTGACAGGTTAAAAAACCTATTTTCAGATATGCTTAGGAATCAATATACCCTGAGAAGTATGGATCTCGGTATTGAGGGAAAGCTCATAGCAATTGGTTACAAGCCGTATTGGACTAATCGTCAGGATTCAAAAATTGAGACTCTGGAATTGAATTTTTTAAGCAGTAACGGAATAATGGTTCCGATTATTTTAAGAAATGTAGTTAATTATGAGTTATATCCTAAGGAAGGCAAAAAAAGTAAAAAATACAGGGTGAATATGATGGAACTGTTACTTTTATCGCCTTATATGCTATCAAGAAATTCTAAAGATGTTTACGATAAAATTAAACTTGAAATTATTTATGATGAATGACTACATATGAAGAATGATTTATATGAAACAAATACCTCCGTACCTAGTCAATTACAATCGGCTTTCGACGCCGATTGTAATTGACTTTTATAAAAATAATCCATTATAATAATAGCATTGGTTTAGTACTATAAATTATTAAAATATTATAGAGATAAATGGATTAATTTATACTAATTTAGCGTGAGGGTCACGCGGATGGAGGTTAAGATGAAGAAGCTCATGCTTGGCAATGAAGCTGTAGCAAGAGGTGCATATGAGGCCGGCTGTACTGTAGCAGCTGC
This sequence comes from Bacillota bacterium, assembly GCA_023431385.1. GTDB lineage: Bacteria > Bacillota > Clostridia > Acetivibrionales > DSM-1351 > Ruminiclostridium. The sequence goes on from JAEYWA010000032.1 coordinate 29,557, forward strand.
TTATCCAGGTACGCCCAGTACAGAAATTACTGAATATATAGCAAAATATGACGAAATATATTCCGAATGGTCACCAAATGAAAAGGTAGCACTTGAAGTTGCCATAGGTGCATCTATCGGTGGTGCAAGAGCAATATGCGCTATGAAGCACGTAGGACTAAACGTCGCAGCCGACCCGCTGTTCACGGTATCCTATTCGGGAGTAAACGGTGGGCTTGTAATAATGGTGGCTGATGACCCTGGAATGCACAGCTCGCAAAACGAACAAGACAGCAGATTTTATGCCAGATCTTCAAAAGTTCCGATGATTGAACCTTCAGACAGTCAGGAATGTAAGGATTACGTAAAATATGCCTTCGCAATCAGTGAGCAATTTGACTGTCCTGTAATTGTTCGTCTCACAACAAGAGTATCACATTCACAAAACGCTGTGGAGATTGGTGATAAGGAAAACTTTGCGCTTAAGGAATATGTTAAGGATGCCAACAAATATGTTATGATGCCTGCTATGGCCAGAAAAAGACATATTGAAGTTGAAAAAAGAATGGCAGCCCTTAGAGAATTTTCAAATACCAGTGATTTGAATAAAATAGAATTAAACAGCCCGGAAGTTGGTATTATTACAAGTGGAATATCATACCAATATGTTAAGGAAGCAGCTCCAAGCGCATCCGTATTGAAACTTGGTATGGTACACCCTGTTCCGGAGAAGTTAATCCTCGACTTTGCTTCAAAGGTTAATACATTATATGTAGTAGAAGAACTAGAACCATTTTTTGAAAATCAAATATTAAAAATGGGAATTAAAGTTATCGGTAAAGAGAAACTTCCTGTTATGGGCGAACTTAGTGCACAGTTAATTGCTGAAAAATTGTTCGACAAGAAGTCTGAAACATCTGAGCTTCCAACTACTCAACCCATACCGGTAAGGCCTCCTGTAATGTGTCCAGGCTGTCCTCACAGAGGTATGTACTATGTTCTCAAGAAACTGAAGTTGAATGTGAGCGGAGATATAGGCTGCTATACCCTTGGTGCACTTCCTCCAAACGAATGTATGGATACCTGCATATGTATGGGTGCCAGTATAGGTGTTGCACATGGCTTGGAGAAGGCTCGCGGCAGTGAATTTGGCAAGAAGACAGTAGCGGTTATCGGCGATTCTACCTTTATTCACTCAGGAATAACAGGACTTATTGATGTAGTCTATAATAAGGGTAATTCGACTGTATTAATACTTGACAACTCTATAACAGGTATGACCGGACACCAGCACAACCCTACCACAGGCTTTACTATTAAGGGAGAGCCTACAAAACAGGTTGATCTTGAACTCCTGTGTAAGGCTGTCGGTATAGAGAGAGTTACAGTGGTTGATCCCTTTAATGTAAAAGAATTTGAAAAAGTTGTTAAGGCAGAAATCGAAGCAGATGAGCCATCGGTCATAATTTCACAAAGACCTTGTGCACTTTTGAAGAATGTAAAATTTGAGGGCAGTCAGCTGATTAATCAGGAAAAATGCAAAACCTGCAGAGCCTGTATGAGAATCGGATGTCCTGCCATAGTTGACAAAGGTGATCACCTTGAAATCAATTCTGCACTTTGCGTTGGTTGTAAGCTTTGTACTAAAATTTGCAGCTTTAATGCAATAGAAGGGATTGGTGGCTAATATGGATAAGTTAAATTTATTAATAGTTGGCGTGGGCGGACAAGGTACGCTTTTAGCAAGCAGAATTTTAGGTAATGTTGCTCTGAAAATGAATTTTGATGTGAAGGTTTCCGAGGTTCATGGAATGTCTCAAAGAGGCGGAAGTGTTGTAACCTATGTCAGGTTCGGTAGGAAAGTATTTTCTCCGCTGATAGAAAAAGGTGAGGCAGATTTTATAATTGCCTTTGAAGAACTGGAAGCTCTAAGATGGATTGATTACCTGACTAAAGATGGTAAGATGATAATAAATGAACAGCAAATCGATCCAATGCCTGTTATTATTGGTAAAGCGAAATATCCTGAGAATATTCTGTCTACCCTAAAGGCCGGTCACAGCATATACTCCTTGGATGCACTTAAAATAGCACGCCAGTGCGGTACAATAAAAGCGGTAAATATTGTTCTTTTAGGTGTTATGGCCAGACTAACAGGAATAGACAAGCAGATTTTTCTTGAGGCCATTCACGAGGTTGTACCTGCAAAGGTGTTGGATGTTAATCTGAGGGCCTTTGATGAGGGGTACAATAGTTAGAAGTAGGAAGTTGGATGTTGGAAGTAAGAGTTAGGAAGTAAGAAGTTAGAAGTAGGAAGTTAAAGGTAAGAAGTAAGAAGTTAAGAGTTAGAGATTTAGCCGATTGCTTTTGTGTGGGGCGGCCCTGCTGTAAACCCTGAAAGCCATTCCGGGGTGGGATGTTTGGCAAAAAATATAAAACTAAATATCTTAATCTTGGAGGGAATATATTATGTCTTATTGGAATGAGAAATATGAATGTATGTCCAGAGACGAAATGAGAAAAGTTCAGGCTGAACGACTCATTAAAACAGTTAACAGGGTATATAACAATGTACCTCACTACAGAGAAAAGATGGACCAAAAAGGTATTTTGCCAGGAGATATCAAATCAGTGGATGATTTGAAGCATTTGCCTTTTACTTATAAGCAGGACTTGAGAGATACATATCCGTTTGGTCTTTTTGCCGCACCCATGAATGAAATTGTCAGAGTTCATGCCTCGTCAGGAACTACAGGCAAAAAGACAGTAGTGGGCTATACAAAGAACGATATTGAAGTCTGGTCTGAAGTTATGGCTCGTACCTTTGCCGGAGCCGGAGCCGGAAAAGACTCCTTCCTGCAGGTATCCTATGGTTATGGGCTTTTTACCGGTGGTCTGGGTGCTCATTACGGCGGGGAGTACCTCGGAGCTACTGTTATACCGACTTCTTCAGGAAATACAAAGCTTCAGCTGTCGTTGATGCAGGATTTCGGGACAACACATATAGCCTGTACACCTTCATATGCGTTATATCTTGCAGAGGAAATGCAGGAGCTGGGCATTAAACCTGAAGATTTAAAGCTTAAAGCAGGTATATTTGGAGCAGAACCCTGGTCTGAAAGCATGAGGAAGGAAATTGAAGCAAGACTTAAGATTAAAGCTATTGATATTTATGGCCTTAGTGAGGTAATTGGACCGGGTGTGGCTTGTGAATGTGAATACCAGTGTGGTATGCATATTCCAGAGGATCACTTTATACCTGAAATAATTGATCCTGATACAGAAGAGGTTTTGCCTGAGGGCTCACAGGGAGAAATAGTATTCACAACTATTACCAAGGAGGGTCTGCCTCTTATAAGGTATAGAACAAGAGACCTTTCCTCACTGAACTACACACCCTGCAAATGCGGGCGTACAGAGGTCAGAATGAGCAAGGTAACCGGAAGAACTGATGACATGCTAATAATAAGAGGTGTAAATGTATTTCCTTCACAGGTTGAAAGTGTTCTACTGTCAATAGGTGAAACAGCACCGCATTATATGTTGATTGTTGATAGAAAGGATAATCTTGATACCCTTGAAATACAGGTTGAGATTACTCCACAGTTATTCTCAGATGAGGTAAAAAAGCTTGAGGATATTGAAAGAAGGATTAGAAAAGAGATAGAAAGCACTCTTGGAATAAGTGCCAAAATCAAGCTGGTTGAACCAAAATCAATCCAGCGCAGTGAAGGAAAAGCCAAGAGAGTAATTGATAAGAGGGTACTATAAACTATTAATTGTTGTATGCTAAGTACTTTTGGACCATATTTTACACTTAACCAACTATAATGACTTTTCATTCAAGAAGGTTCAATCTTAGAGTAAACATAGAGTGAGGACAATATGGAAGTAGAGAAAGAACAAATGATTGGTCAGGGGAATACATCAGAAATATACAAAATGAATGATAACAAAGTATTAAAGCTTTTTCGAAGCGGGCTACCCAATAGCATTGCTGAGAAAGAATATCAAAACGGAATTATCATACAAAGTATATTAGAATGTGTTCCTAAAGTATATGAAATGGTTGAGGTAAATGGCAGGCATGGAATCATATATGAGAAAATTCATGGAAGAGATATGCTGAGAAGCATGATGAGTTCCATGTGGAAAATCAATACGTATGCAAAAGAATTAGCGCATTACCATTTGTCGATACACAAGCCAATAATTAATAATTTCTATACAGTTAAGGAAAAACTGGAGGAAGATTTAGATAGTGTTAATGTACTTTCTGATGAAAACAAAGAAATTGTTCGGAAATATCTAAAACAATTACCTGAAGGAAATGGACTATGTCATTTTGATTTTCATCCGGGAAATGTAATGATTTCAAAGGATAAAGAGGTAATTTTAGATTGGATGACAGCCTGCAGGGGAGATGTGTGTGCAGATGTTTCAAGGACGTGCTTGATGTTAAAATATGGAGAAGTTACTAATGCACCATGGGTTATACGAAAAATATTTTCATTTTTTCAACACATTATTTACAAAATATATATTAGAGAGTATATTACAATATCACAAACAAGTGAGGAAGATATTAACAAATGGGAATTACCTGTTGCGGCAGCGAGATTACGTGAATGGATTTCAGAAAATGAAAAGAAGGTATTGCTTCAATTGGTAAATAAGCGTTGCAGTGAGTTAAATATATAAGTTGGATAAAATTAATATATAGTTTATTGATATTAAATATAAAGGAGGCCTATAACCATGCTGGTAAAACAGATTTCTGTATTCCTGGAAAATAAGTCCGGCCGTTTGGCGGATGTTACAAGGACATTGGCTGATAACAATATTAATATTTGTGCTTTATCAATTGCTGATACCACTGA
>JAEYWA010000072.1 GCA_023431385.1 Bacillota bacterium
GGCCAAGTCCTACAATGGCTAGGCATGTTTTAGAGGACCTGGATGGAAAGCTTCAGATGATCCTAGATGGTGGACAGGTTGGGATTGGTATAGAATCCACGATAGTAGATCTTACCTCTGAGTATCCAATGATATTACGCCCCGGATATATTACCAAGGAAATGTTAGAACAGGTGTTAGGAACAGTAACCATTGACTCTGCTATTTTGGCAAAGAATCAGGATAAAAACTTTAAACCTAAGGCACCGGGAATGAAATATAAACACTATGCACCAAAGGGAGACTTAACTATTTTCCAGGGAGAACTTAAGAAGGTCGTTGCCCACATCAATAATCTAACCAGGGAAAAACTGTCTGAGGGAGAGACAGTAGGTATCATTGCAACAGAGGAAACCAGGGATTACTATACGGATGGCATTGTAAGGACCATTGGTACTAGGAAGGATGAGACCAGTATAGCGCACAGTCTATATGCAGTGCTTCGTGACTTTGATGATTTACAGGTAGATATTATATATGGGGAGAGTTTTGAAGAGGATGGGTTTGGACAGGCAATTATGAATCGCCTACTAAAAGCAGCAGGGTATCAGATAGTAAGATTAGACGAAGCAGAATAGTAATAGGAATTAGGATGCTTACTAACAAAATTGTGACTACACGATAAGGAGAAGTGGCTATGAAGTATGATAAGCTGATATTTGTTTGTACAGGCAATACTTGCAGAAGCCCTATGGCGGAGGCAATCTATAAACGTATGGAAAATGTGGGAGATATTGAGGTGGTATCCAGGGGAATCATTGTACTGTTTCCAGAACCGGCCAACCCAAAGGCATGTGCAGTGTTAAAAAATAACGACCTATCTATAGACAACCACACTGCAGCTCCTCTCTTGCAAGAAGATATCACAGAGAAGACCTTACTTTTGACTATGACGGAAAAACAAAAGCAGCATATCTATGAGACGTATGAGAATGTGGATGAAGTATATACTATTAAAGAATTTGTAGATCTTAATGGTGATGTGATAGATCCTTATGGAGGTTCACTTTTAGATTATGAGGATTGTTTTAATGAGCTTTCTCAGTTAGTGAAAAAGACTATATATAAAATACACGAGGAGGACACAAAATGATAGCAATAGGATCAGACCACGGTGGATTTGCGTTGAAACAGGAGATAAAAGAATATTTAGAGGAGAGAAAAATTCCTTATAAGGATTTTGGAACGAATACTGCAGATTCCTGCGATTATCCGCTTTATGCCAAGGAAGTTGCACACGCAGTAGCCAACAAGGAATGTGAGAAGGGAATCTTAATCTGCGGTACAGGGATTGGAATCTCCATTACAGCCAATAAGGTGAAAGGAATCAGATGTGCACTTTGCCATGACTGCTTTAGTGCGCAGGCAACAAGAGAACATAATGATGCGAATATCTTAGCCATGGGCGGTAGAGTAGTTGGTGCAGGCCTGGCATTAAAGATTGTAGATACATTTTTAAATACGGAATTCTCCAATGATGAACGTCATCTTAGACGAATCAACATGATAGAGGAATAGAGAAATGAGAAAAAGAGGAAGCTGCCACATTAAGCTTCCTCTTTTTTTATGTACTTTATACATACTTTTCTACTAAAGTCTGATACTCTTTGAATCTTCCTTCATAGATATCTCTTAGAAGAGAATTTGATTTTTCTAATGCTTGACAGGCTTCTTGTGTGGAAAGTAAGCCCTGCTTCAGTGCTTCAGCAAGCTCATCCAGATCCAGAATCTTAACACTTCCATCTGTCATAACAACAATGTCTATAAGCAAATCGGTTACAATCAAGGAATTGTGAGAGACATCATAGGAGTGGTTAATAATATCACAGTACCAATAAACCAATTGATTGTTATGGTCGAATACCTTGCTTATTTTGTAGCCCTTATCAAAAAGATAGGCGGAGCAGCCATAAGCAATGTCTTTCCTGGGCTTTATGCTGTTCCAACGGGTAATCATTTGCTGGTTATCTACATAGACTATGGTGTCATCATCCAAGGCAATCAGTTCCTTAGGAATAAGTCGTTTCCGATATAAATTCATGTCTTTATTCATACAGAACCTCCTTCAGGTATAAGGGCTTTTTACGATTATACCATTTAATGATGATTTTAGATATATAATCTTAGTTTTTTTGTCGTTTTTTCTTAACAACCCTTAACTCTTCACGTTGGTTTTAATCACTGTACGAATAAAGAATAATTGACAAACACATGATATGTATCATAGGAGAAAGGTGCGAAGTAAATATGTGCAAAAATATATAAACAATACTAAATTATAGCAAATTAATAGACAATATCACGTAAAATAGTAAAATAATAGACAATTTGATGAATAATGGTATAATAGATACTGTTGATTGCTGAGGTGAATGGAATGAAAAAAAATAATGATGTTATAAAAGGCATCCTAATGATAACCCAAATTGGGCTTACCATGCTGGCACCTATTTTTTTATCTATATTTATAGGATATCAGCTGGATCGTTATTTTCAGACTGGCATATGGTTTATCATTTTTCTTATCTTAGGAATCTTAGCAGCTTTTCGTAATGTATATGTG
>JAEYWA010000092.1 GCA_023431385.1 Bacillota bacterium
TAATTGAGTCCTTTACAAAAGAACAATTTAATTGTTCTTCACATTTGCATGTATTTGTCACTGTTTACTTTTCAAAGTCCATACCTTAAAAGCGTTGTTACTACTGCTTTTCAAGGTTTATTGCTGTCCGCTTGTCGCAAGCAACTTAATTATAATACCACGTCACTGTTTCATTGTCAACACTTTTTTATTATTTTGTCTAAAGATTTTTGCATACCCTGGAACTTGAAATAAATTTGTGTTGTCGAATTCGACAGCTTAGTTAGTATATCACTACAACCCGAGTATGAGCAACGTTCATTAACCCCGTAATTACGTTTTAATTTGATTTATGTTGCTTATTCTTTAATATTCTTGTAAACTTCACATAAAATATCCTATATGCTCAGGTCTCATTTATGTTTTTATTAAATCTATATGATTGTCATCAACTCAGTGCATAAAAGATGTCTGGCAACAAAACAAACTTTTATTGTGTAAACCTTGTCTGTTTGGAGTAGAAAACTGCCCTTACAACGAGGCCAAGGTGTTCATAGTGCCCAAGAAGCACTATAAACACCTTAGATATGCTAACCGCCTGAAAATTAATCGGTGATAAAGTATACCACCTATAGCCGCTCACCTAGTAAATGTTATCTCCTTGTTATATATTCTTCTCATATAAGTAGAGACAAAACTCACTCCCAGGGTTCGGGTGTTCCTCTCCAATCTTGATAAAGCCTAGTTTTTCATAAAAATGATGGTTTCTATAACTTTTATATGGTGTATCAAGAGACCACTTCTTTACTTGAGGATACTCACCTTCAATAAAATTAAATACCTCAGTCCCTATATGTTTATTTTGACATTCAGGGGTTATGTATATAGTTCCCACCCGATAGTGCCGGGTGTTAATACTGAACAATTTTATACCACCGACAATTTCATTTTTCACAACTATCTTATAATATAATCCTCGATCTATATTACATTTATGCCACGATATTTTGTCCATATCCGGTGGCATTGACCCGTACATAGACTTATCTTTTTCAAATGCTTTTATACAGACTTCTCTTAATATTTCTGCATCCCTAATCTCAGCTGGTAGTATGAGAGTCATTTGCTGCTCCTCCTTCTATTTGAATAAGCTTGTTCCTAAATCATCACTAATCTTCTGGATGATACTATGTTCAGAAAGGTAGCTGTGTCCCTTTAGCAGTTTACTTCTGCTTAATCGGCATATGTAAACACATATCGGTTTCAGAACCAATACCAGGGCTGTCAATAACATATTCCTCGAAGAACCAGTAGTTTCCGTAGTCGTATTCCTTGCTTTTAGACATCCATTTCATAAAATCACCCCAAGCCCATCCGTTGTACTTATACTTTGCCTTCATTACTGCATAATAGCCTCCAGCAAACTCCTCAAATTCTATGTTTGAATCCCGAGTCTTTAAATCTTTATCTACAGTTATATGTATTTTAAAGAAGAAATCCTCTTGCCCAATCCTTTCGAAGTTATAATAAGCAAATATCCTGTGCTTAGTTCCGTCATTAAACAAACCCTCTGAATCAGCCCACTTAAATAGATAATTTCTCGCTTTATCAGCAGCATCAGCTCCATTTGCTGTATAAGTTGCAGTCCACATCGGTTCGACATTTTCGAAATACTTAGATGTATCTATACCGTTCTTTTCTGCAATAGGCATATATAAATCAATTCCGCCGGTATGGTTAAATTCCTCGTCAAAGCCGAGGTGCTCCTCCAGCCATTGCTGTCCCCCATAAATATATTTACTGTCTGACAACCAGTCTCTGAAACGCTTCCAGGTCTGAAAAATGTAACTACCCAATTCCCCATTTTCATCTCTTTTTACCGAAGTTACAGCATAAAGACCTCCATCCAGATACTTTGTCTTTATAAGTGGGTGATCTACAACCAAATCCTCATCTATAGTTATACAGACTTCATAGCCGCACGTATGCCCTTCTGTGACTTCGGGTTTATCATAACCGAAAATTCTGTGCTTTTGCTCATCAGTTGATAAACCGGATGTACTTACCCACTCTTTTATAACCTGAAATGCATTATGTTCGGGATTTGTACCAATATAATTGTAATATGCTACTTTTACAGGCTCCAGCTTTTTTAAAACTTTTATATCCGGATATCTCTCAAGTAATGTTTTATCCTGAACTTCAAAAAATTTATCCATTATATTAATCCTTTCAAAACTATATTGTTTTTTTTGCCTTCTGAATTCACTGGGCAAGAAACCAGTTATTCGTTTGAAAGCTCTTGAAAAGGAATCACCACTTTCAAAGTCGAATTTGACCGCTACATCAATGATACATGAGTTTTTTAATATATCATCAGCAGCGAGACTCATTCTCCTCAATCTGATATATTCTTTTACAGAGTATCCTACCATCCCAAAAAACATTCTGTAAAAATTCGATACGGACATAAGAGCAGATTGAGCCGCCAGATTTATATCTATGGTGTTTTCAAGATTACTTTCGATATAGTCTATTGACCTTTGAATTCGTTCATAATAGTTCATAAAGGAGCACTCCTGATATCTTAAGATGATTTGATCTTAACATTTTTTTCTTTAACGTATACGACTTTTTTTCTAAAAATTGTACAAGGAAGGAAAGTATTAAATCCAATAACCATCGTTTAAAATGTAGTTTTATCAGGTATAAGTCTGCTTTTCTCTCCGTGATAAATAATTGACAGCCTGTGTAAGGCACGTGTACAGCAAATATATAAAAGCTTCCTATCATCTGAATCCCTATACATCTCATCGTTGACGTTATATACAATTACTGCATCAAACTCCACCCCTTTTGCCATATAAACGGGAAGAATTGTAACCCTATTAACATCCTCGAAGGAATTTGTATCAATTAAAGAAGCCCCTAACGTTACTCCTATTTCCTTATATAGCAGTTCGGCACCTGTCATACTTTTACAAATTACAGCAATCGATTGGAATCCCTCGGATTTATATAAATTAACCATGTTTATAGTTTCTAAATCCAATTGAGCATGATTTTCTGCCCATACAATTTCTGGAAGGTTTTCATGCCTTTCAAAGTTTTCTATTTCAATTTCTTTTGCACAGAATAAGTAGCTTAATCTGCTAATTTCATATGAGCACCGAAAACTTTTATTCAATATTACAGTTGAACTTCTTTTTTTATTAAGAATGTAACTTATGTCTGAATATAAAGACAAATCTGTTGCTTTCTCTATTGCTTGATTAATATCCCCCATTACAGTGAATTTCGCATTTGTAAAGCTTCTTTCCAAAATTTTATAGTGTACTGGATAATAATCCTGAGCTTCATCCACAACCACCTGCTTAATTTCCTTATAATGGTCACAGCCTGCTAACATCAATTTCATAGCCAGCAGAACCATTGCATTATCATAACTTAAGATTGATTTTTGCAAGCCTGCTTTTACGTATCCCAGTATTTCCTCAATATTTTTTGGAAGACTTAGTCCATGAGCCATTCTATAGAACAAATTTTTGTCTGAAACAATTTTTTTATAGAGTTCCATTGCATCAACTCTTGTAAATCTCATTACTTCTTTTTTTATAGCGCTATTCTCTTTTAAAGAAAATAATCTTGCCAGCGGTTTTACTTCGTAAATATGTTCAGGGTATTCTGCAATAAACTTCTCAAGCTTTCCAAGTCTAAATTTTCTCAACTCATGGATTTTCTGCATAATACGTTTTTCTATTGTTTCAAGTCTTTTCTCAAGAGGTAAGGGTATATCATTTTGTTTCAAAAATTCAGCCTTTATCAGATGTCGATTTGCAATACACTCACCATTATAAAAAATATCTCTAAAATCTATCATCTTATACTCAAAATACTTTAAGAAGCGTTCGATAACAGTTATGAATTCTTTCGATAGTATAAATTCCATACTACTTTTTACCAGATTCTTTTTATCTGTATCTTGTGCCGTTATTATCTTCTCAATTAAGTTGTTACGATTACTAATCCTAATTTTTTCCTCGAATATGTTATCAAAAAGCTCTTCCATTGTAAGCGTCTGAATATTTTTCTCACCTAATTCAGGCAGAACATTATCGATGTATTTTTCAAAGAAGCTGTTAGGTGTAATAAGTATGATATTGTTGGCACTTAAATTATCAGCTAGGCCATGATACATAAGATATGCAACTCTATGCAGAGCTACAGATGTTTTACCACTCCCTGCAACACCCTGTACTAAAAGGATATCATTTTCAAAGTCTCGTATAATCAGGTCTTGCTCCTTCTGAATTGTCTCTACAATGCTCTTCATTTTTGCAGAGGTATTTTGGGATAAAGCCTGTTTTAATATATCATCTATGATTGTCATACTGGAGTCAAAGAAGTACTGTATTTCACCTTTTTTGATTTCAAACTGCCTTTTGAGTGAAACTTCTCCTTCAATAATCCCGTATGGCGCTCTATAACTGGCTCTTCCGAGACCAAAACGGTAAAATAGACTGGAAATAGGAGCCCTCCAATCACAAATATAGGTTTGATGGGTTTTCTCGTCTGTGAGATTTCCAAGACCTATATATATATTCTCGTTTTCGAAACCCTCCTCTGTAAAATCAATTCTGGCAAAGTACGGGGATTGCTGCATTTTCTCATATTTATTAATTTTGGCTTTAGTTGCTTCATAGTCATAAGTTTGTACTTCCAACGGATTCAGAAACGTTATTGCATCGGATAATTTTTCAAAATCATTTGAGTAATGGGTTGTATTTTCATACATATCTTTTCTGTCAGCAATTAACTGCACTCTTTTATTTTTATGTTTATCGGTCTCACTTGATAATTGCTTATTGATTTCCTCTTTTATTCTGCTAAGATAGACTTTCTCCAACTCCAATTGTTCATTATAGTGCATAGCTTCAGATAAATTTTTTTGGCTGTTATCCTCTGCACCTATCAACGAGGAGGGGAAAATATGCTCACCGTTTGATATACTAGGCTGCGATACTCGCCACCTGAAGAGGTGAGGAACATCTTTTGACTCGTTATAATTATCCAAGATATTTACTCCTTTCTTCCCAGGTAAAGATAAAATAATCTTATAGCTTCATCGTTTACATACCTCTTGAAAGCATCTTCAATAGGAATAAGTGGACTCTTTTCAATAATCGGAATGAGTTTTTCTCTTTTGAGTATTTCAGTATTCTCCTGTATGAAGGAGTGATTTGCTATATATAAAGTGATCTCTCCATATATGTAGCAATGAACAATATGCAGAATACTCTTAATCTGTTCTGGGCTGGGAGCGGTGGTATATAAATGAATTAAGATATTTTCCATTATAGTTACATATTCATCCACCGTCTTTGACGCTGCAATATAGTCTACTTCCTTATGCTTACCACCAATTATTTCAACCCATAACAGTCTGAACCAACCTTTATTGTCCATATAAAAGGAGATTATTTCACTGAAGAAGGCTTTTAGCATTAATTGATAGTCTTCCAAGGCGGATATTCTCTTTTTTAACATTTCCGAGAATATTTGAAGTACTCTAATATATGCTTCACTTAAAAGCTCATCAAAGGAGGTAAAATAATTGTACAGGTTTGTATGGGCACAGCCCAGCTCCCTTGCTACAACTCTTAAATTCACGCCTTTAATATCTTCTCTGTCCTTCATTAATTCAAGAGCTTTATTGATAACCTGCTCTCTTGTTATTCCTTTTCTCATTGTATACCTCTCTATTTAATTACCAGTGGTAATTAAATATTACATATGTTTTCCTTTATTTGTCAAGGCTAAAAATCTTAGAATATTATCTTTTCATGCTCCCCTACACGTTTGAATAAGTGAACTTTAGATTGTAGTTATTAAAAAAAATCACAAAAAGAGAGTATACTAGGCGTATACTCTCTCCCTGTGAAGTTTGTCTTATTCAAATATTTGAAGTCAGCTTAGGCTAAAGCCCTATCTGGTTATTCTGATAAAATAACCCAACTATTGCCGGGTTTATAAAATAGCTAATTGTCTGCTGTATCCTCGACATCCTCATTCTCTAACTCTTCGCAGTCGTTTTCATCCTGACATTCTTCATTTACCATTCTTGCCATACTTACTACATTATTGCCCTCGCTCATTCTCATGAGAGTTACACCCTGAGTCGCACGACCAAGAATACTTATTTCGTCTACCTTCATTCTTATAATGCTTCCATCTGAACTAATTAATATTATATCATCTTCTTCAGAAACAAGCATCATTCCTATTGATTTTCCAGTTTTCTCAGTAATTCTGTAGGTAAGGATACCTTTACCTCCTCTGGTTTGTACCTTATATTCCTCAAGTTCGGTTCTCTTACCGAATCCATTCTCAGTTACAACCAGCAGAGTAGTATTATCAGTAACTACCTCCATACCTATTACATAATCATCTTCATCCAACTCTATACCCTTTACGCCTTGAGAGACACGACCGATTGGTCTGGCGTCTGTTTCATTAAACCGGATTGCCATACCGTTGACCGTTGAAAGCATTATATCCTGTTTCCCATCAGTAAGCTTGACATCAATAAGCTCATCATTCTCTCTGAGGGTAACTGCCGCAAGCCCACCTTTTCTTATATTATCATATTCCATCAGGTCAGTTTTCTTAACCAGACCATTGCGGGTAGCCATTACAAGGTACAAGCCTTCCTTATACTCATGAATAGGAATAACAGTAGTAACCTTTTCATTTGCATCCAACTGTAAAAGATTTACTATAGCTGTACCCTTTGCCTGTCTTCCTGCTTCAGGAATCTCATATGCTTTTAGTCTGTACACTCGACCTTTATTTGTGAAGAACATTATAAAGTTATGAGTTGAGGTTACGAAAAGATTCTTTACGAAATCTTCTTCTCTGGTACTAAGACCAATGATCCCCTTCCCTCCGCGCCTCTGGCTCTTATAGGTATCAGCCGGGAGCCTTTTAACGTATCCGAAGTGAGTCATTGTGATAACACTTTCTTCTTCCTGTATAAGGTCCTCTATGTCAATCTCGTCTTCATCTATCTCTATTTTTGTTCTTCTATCGTCAGCATATTTGTCCCTGATAACCTTTAACTCATCCTTTATTATCTGATGCACCAGGCTTTCATTTGCTAAAACTTCTTTATAATATTTTATTTTTTCAAGAAGCTCATTATATTCATTTTCCAGCTTCTCTCTTTCCAATCCTGTAAGTCGACCCAATCTCATGTCAACAATTGCCTGGGACTGCTTCTCACTGAAGCCGAATCTCTCTGATAAACCTTCTTTTGCCAGAGCTTCTGTCTTGGAATTCCTGATTATTTTAATAACTTCATCCAAATGATCAAGGGCTATTTTTAAGCCTTCCAATATGTGAGCTCTTGCCTCAGCCTTGTCGAGTTCAAACTTTGTTCTACGTCTGATGACATCTTCCTGATGCACTATGTAGTAATCAATAGCCTCTTTAAGATTCAAGGTTCTTGGTTCGTAAAGCTTGTCCTCTGTAGGAACAATTGCAACCATATTAACGCTGAAGGTTTCCTGCAGCTGAGTATTCTTATATAATTGATTCAACACCACCATTGGGTTAGCATCACGTTTAAGTTCAATTACAATTCTGACAGGCTCTTCTCTACCTGATTCATCCTGTAGGAAGGATATGCCTTCAAGCCTTTTATCCTTAACTAATTCAGCAATTTTTTCGATAAGGCGTGCCTTATTTACCTGATAAGGTATTTCAGATACAATAATTCTATGCCTGTTTCCGTGCATCTCCTCAATAGTTGCCTCTGAACGTACAACTAATCGGCCTCTTCCAGTTCTATATGCATCTCTTATGCCTTTTTTTCCGATAATCTTTGCTGCTGTCGGGAAATCAGGTCCTTTTATATACTTCATAAGTTCATCAATTGTTATTTCTGGATTGTCTAATGCAGCACAGATACCATCAATAACCTCGCCAAGGTTGTGAGGTGGTATATTGGTAGCCATACCAACTGCAATACCTGAAGAACCGTTAACTAATAAATTTGGAAATCTGGAAGGCAAAACAACAGGTTCGACCTCATGTTCATCAAAGTTCGGCTTAAAATCTACAGTATCTTTATTTATATCAGCAAGCATTTCCATGGAAATCTTGGCAAGTCTTGCCTCAGTGTATCTCATTGCGGCTGCGGCGTCACCATCACGTGAACCAAAATTTCCATGTCCATCAACCAGTGGATGTCTCAGAGAAAAATCCTGTGCCATACGCACAAGACTATCATACACTGCGGCATCACCGTGGGGATGGAAGCTCTTCAACGCTTCACCGACAGTTGCAACAGACTTTCTGTATGGCTTATCCGGTGTAAAACCGGAAGAAAACATAGTATAGAGTATACGCCTATGAACAGGTTTTAACCCGTCACGAACATCAGGAAGTGCTCTATCTATAATTACACTCATAGCATAGTCTATAAAAGACTTCTTCATTTCTGATTCAATGTCTATGGGAATAATTCTTTGCTCCCTTATTTCATCTGCCATTTAATTCATTACCTCTTTTCATTTGATAAAAACT
>JAEYWA010000119.1 GCA_023431385.1 Bacillota bacterium
TGCATCTTATCCATTCTATCGTCAAAGCAGTCAAGGTTTTCACATTGTAAGCATTGCCCTAAATCACACATGGTAACTCCTTTTTTATTGCTTATAGTTTCTTTTGGTTTATTTAGATTTATGTTCATTTTGGTTTATTTTAGAATATCCAGTACGAAAATCTGCTCAGAATTATAGCTCCTCGAGTTTCTTCTGAAGTTCGGCATTTTTCTTTTCAACTTTTTCTGCAAGGGACTTTTTATAATCAAGCATTTTATCTCTCAAGCCAGGATAAGCTACTGATAAAATTTGAATAGCCAATAGAGCGGCATTTTCTGCCCCGTCAACCGCTACAGTTGCCACAGGGATTCCAGCCGGCATCTGAACAATAGAAAGAAGTGAATCCAATCCGTCAAGTGTTGAAGATTTGATAGGTACTCCGATAACGGGTACTGGAGTATACGCTGCAAGTACACCGGGGAGATGAGCTGCTTTTCCAGCTGCTGCTATTATAACATCTATTCCGTTAGCCTCTGCACTTTTTGCATAGGCTGATGCCTTGTCAGGGGTTCTGTGGGCTGAACATACCATTACTTCACATTGGACTTCAAAATCCTTTAGAATTTTAATACAGCTCTTCATTACTGACAGGTCGGAATCACTTCCCATAATAACTGCTACCTTGGCATCTTTGGAAATACACATGTTATTGGCCTCCATATAAATAAAATAATTTTAATATAAAATAAATTTTATGTTGTATAATTGTGAACATTTTTATAGATTTCGAGAAAATTATTCGCCTTTTAATACATTAATATTATCAAACAACAAAGTCTATTGTCAATTAAAAAAGCGAACAATTTTTCATTGGACGCTTTTAATATTCGGGTAGTTTTAATTGCTGTTATTTATATTGCTTCTCTAGCTTAAAAATGTCAGCAAATATACAATAAACGGAAGTGTAAAAATAGATAGAATTGTGGATATAAATATCCCTTCGGTAGCAGCATTATAATCCGAGTCGTATTCCAGTGCCAGCGCAGAAACAATTGTGGATGCGGGCATTGCAAGCTGTAGGGTAACTATTCTCTTAACAAATACATCAAAAAAGTTACCTGTGGCCTTAAAGAACAGAAGAGCTGCGGCCGGGACAATAATCAGCTTAAAAAGCGAATAAACAAGGTATCTGGCTCTCATTACAATGTCACTTAGTCCTTGTATTTTTACATTGGACAAAATCAGTCCGATAAAAATCATGGATAAATATATTGTTGTATGTCCGAGGTTATAAAAGGTAGTGTAAAATATATCCCAAACCGTACTATAAACAGCAGTATTCTGAATGCTAAACAAGCTCTTTGATACAATCATCAGGATACCGCCTAAAAATGCAAGGGTATTGGGGTTTATCAAATGCTTGAGATTATCTCTCCAGTTTGTGGTATTATGCCTGTTAAACAGGTATACCCCCAAAGTCCAGAGTATGGCATCATTTGCAATATTATAAAATATCGCGTAGACTATTCCTTCGTCTCCGTACATAGCTTTTAGCAGAGGGTATGCCATAAATATTACATTTCCGAACATTGACTGCGCGATATAAATATTTTTGGTCTTCTCCCGTATACCCATTAATTTACAGGGCCATAGGGATATAAAGCCTCCAAGCAAAATAAAGACAACTCCTAAAGCAAATATGAAGAAACCGTTTTTTAAAGTTTCACTTGTAAAAGAATAGTTACCCATTGTAGTAAAAATTAAAAACGGCATTGTAATTTTTAATATCAGGGCCGAAATGTACTTATGGGAATTTTCAGGCAGGAATTTTCCCTTCCCTGCCGCAAAACCAGTCAATCCTAAAAGAGATAGAATCAGTATTTGTCTAATTATTATTTGTACTTCGTTCATTTTTTCCTCCGAAATAAGAGCAATGTTTACCGCATAAATCATTAAATCGTTATAATTATTATAAAAGTAACACAATTATAGTAACACAATTATAGTAATATAGTTTAGGTTAAATAAGAAAGCTAAATGTGTTAACATATGTAAAAATAGTAAAAGCGGCTTAACAGCCGCTTTTATATACTATCAACTTTATTTTATAGATGCTACAATTTCAAGTACAATTCTTACATTCATTATTAATTCTTTATGGGTTCTACTATGTTGCCATGTACTTCACAATCCATTCCAAACACGACAATTGCGCCAACAGATTTACCGGTACCGCCTGCTTTACTAATATCAACATCTTTCAAGTATATGTTATATATTTTTGCTCCTTCAGCATAGCCGAAAAGGCCAATAAGTTTAGCAGTCGGGCTTGTGATGGTAAGGTTCCGGATTTCAAAGCCATTACCATTAAAACTACCTTTAAATGGATTGTCCTTATCTCCAATAGGAGTCCATTCCTTCTTAGACAGCGTAATGTTAGTATTCAACATATAGTTTCCAGACATGGAATACTGACCGGTGCCAATCGACCTTAGCTGTTGTTCATTTTCAACAAGATACCATGTTTGTTTGCCTATTGTGGCGGTTTTCATTTCAACAGCATCATTTTCCTTGGCGGAGCTTTCGACCTTTTCTGCTTTTACTTCATTATCGGCCTCAGAGCCTTTGGTGTTTTTCGCAAATACTCCCAGTCCGCTTGTTATAAATAATCCCGCAATAAGAAGCAGGGTCAGTACAAACTTGATATTTTTCACAATTAAAACCTTCCTCCCCAATAATATCCAATTACCCCAATAATGATTATAGACTTTGATTCTATTATAGTCAAGATTCGCCATTTAGTTGAACCCAAATTGTGACATTTGATTAATATGATTGAATTATTAGCCATATCACTTTACTTTACTTAGCTCATAAGTGTTCTCATCCTCTGAGGATTGACTGACGAATATACTCATTGTTGTCAGCAGCGAATGATACGAATCATAAAACTCAAATTTGATTTCATCTATTTG
>JAEYWA010000242.1 GCA_023431385.1 Bacillota bacterium
CGGAAACGCGCACCTTACGAGAGGAATACTATGTTTTTCCTCAATTCGTCGGCCATCGGAGCTGCCTATCATAATATTGGCTCCAAATTCCAGTGCATATTTTTCTATGTTGTCAAAATCCGTATTGTCAAGAATTTTGTAGTTATCAATAAATAAAAAGTCTGCTACCTTTTTAATCTCATTTTCAATTAAGGGAGTTAATGAGCGGCAGTTTGCTCCAGTAGCTGTAAGTACAGGCATGATTCCATTTTCAGCGCAAAGCCGTGAGACAGATAATACAAAATCTGGTTCTCCGTAAATTACAGCCCTGCCTTCACCGTTGTATTTGTGGGAATCAATCATTGCATCCAGGTACCTGCCCCGCTCCTTTTTTAGGATTTCCGATTTTTTGCCACCGGCTTTCTCCAATACCTTAATGAAATTATCAGAATCTCTAAGTCCCACCGGAAGATTACATTTCACATACGGAATTCCAAAAGCCTCATAGAGGTAGTGGGCTGGAGAACTATCCTCTCTTATGAAAGATGATACTTCAATGGACAGTTTTGCACCGGCCATTTTTGATATCTCTTCAATTGAAGTACCGCCCTCGGGCAGTCTGTTGTAATGCTGAGTATGCTCTCCATCCAGATTGTCCGAAATGTCAGGCAACAGTATGTAATCAATGTTCATATTTTCTAGCAGGCTTTTAAGGTATCTGGTGTCTGCCGGAGAAATCATACCTGTAATAATGTTTACCTTATAATGCTTCTCAAGGGACATTTCAACATTTTCCACTATAGCTCGCAGAGCCTTAAAAAATCCTTCATACTGAGTTCCCGAATAGCCTGCCGAGGATACCGGAATAATTTTTACATTTGTGTCGCAGTGTGTGTCATAAAACCTGGTAATAATCCCGGGTATATCCTCCCCTATTGTCTCCGCAAGACAGGTGGTTGCCACTCCGATGACCTCAGGATTATAAAGTTCTATAAGATTTTCCAGCCCTTTTATCAAATTGTCCTCGCCGCCGAAAACAGTTCCCTCTTCGGTCAGAGATGAGGAAGCAATATCAACAGGCTCATTGTAATGAGTTGCCATATGGCGGCGGATATAGGTACTGCAGCCCTGAGAGCCATGCAATATTGTCATACATTTCCTTATACCGTAAAAAGCACTCACACTTCCCATAGGCATACACATTTTACATGGGTTTACGTTCAGATTAACTAGATTCTTGCTCATACTACCCCCCCATCGACGCGCAAAGCGCGTATACAATAGTAATAAAAAGCCGGCATTTCTTAACTTTTTACTCTTCACTGACTTTATTAATGTACTCCCAGACTGGACTATTCAGGGAAAGGTTTATTTCCCTGGTAAAGTTTATAACTCCTTCATAACCTGCCAAGGCGTGTTTCCTTTCATGGTTATGATCACAGAAGGCTATTCCAAGCTTATAGGCCAGGGGCCTTTCCTTTACCCCACCTACCAGTATGTGGGCTCCTTTTTCCTTTATAAAGGCTTCCAATTCAGCTGGATTGGTATCATCTAAAATTACGGTATTCTCTCCTACAAGGCTTGCAATCATTTCATAATCCTCGGCTTTGCCGGTTTGAGTTCCTACAATTACTGTTTCAATTCCCATTTCATTAAACTGTCTTATAAGCGATATGGCCTTAAAGCCGCCGCCAACATATATAGCAGCTTTCTTTTCTTCCAGATTTCCCTTATATTTCTCAGAAAAGCTTTTTAATTTTTCAGTTTGAACCTGTGTGAAGCTTTTTGCTCTTCTGATGTTCTCTTCGTTTCCGACAGCCTCAGCAATGCGTATTAAAGACTGAGTAGTATCTTCAACTCCAAAGAAGCTGATTTTTACAAAGGGAATTCCCATTTCCTGTTCCATTTTTTTTGCCAGATAGGTCATGGAGCCGGCACACTGAACTATATTAAGCCGGGCTGAAGGTGCCTTTATCAGATTATCGTGGCTTGCATCCCCTGTTATTGTTGAAACTACCGGGATACCGATTTCTCTAAGGTAGTTTTTTATCAGCCACATTTCACCTGCCAGATTAAAGTCACCAAGTATATTGATACCTTCAGCCTTTGGTATTCCTCTATGGGGTTCAAGAAGAGACAGTATTGCGTTACAGGCCATCTTATATCCATGGGATTTGTTGCCTGAAAAACCCGGTGATTTCACAGGTATAACCCTTATACCATACTTTCTCTCTGCCAATCTGCACACCGCTTCAATATCATCACCAATTACGCCCACAATACAGGTTGCGTATACAAAAATAACCTTCGGATGATGCTTTTCAACAACTTCATCAATGGCCGCTGCCAGCTTTTTCTCTCCACCGAAGACTATATCCTTTTCAGTCAGATCTGTTGAAAAGCTGTTTCTATAGAGCTCACTACCGCTGGACAGGCTGCCCCTGATATCCCAGGTGTAGCTTGCACAGCCTATTGGGCCATGTACTATATGGAAAGCATCAGTAATTGGATTCAGTACAACTCTGGCACCACAGTATACGCATGCACGCTGACTCACTGAACCCGAAAGGCTGTCACTTTCGCACCTGATGGTTTTTGTAGCCCTACCGTAGCCAATAAATTCTTTTCTATCTTCTAAAATTGCCGATTCCATCATACTGACCCCTCCTTTATGGTGAATTTATTTCTAAATTTTATGACTGACCTTCTGAAATCCTACGCGAGTACAGCTTTAATCAATGGAATGTACAATGTAAAATAGTTGCATAACCATTGATTAAAGGTTGTACGCAAGTACTACAAACAAGTTCATAATTAAGAAAGTTGAGTAATTACATAACAATCTCAAACTCTTCATCCGATGCATCCCTGTCCTGTCTTTCCATTAGCGCATTTGCAATCAGTTCTACCAGTCTCATAGCACCTTTATAACCGACTATAGGAGAGTTTGAATGGGCGTATCTGTCGAGAATGGGGAATCCGGCCCTGACAAATGGAATATCCTCTGCTTTTGCAATTTGCTTTCCGTAAGAGGAACCCAACAGCAAATCAACCTTTTCATTCTTTATCCACTGATGAAGCTCAAACAAATCGCCCGAAGCCTTTGCGGTGCAGCCCACTGCACCATATTGGGCAAATAGTGCCTCTGACAGCTTCACAAAGTTTTCACCAGGGGTTCCTGTCAATACATACCTGGGAATCATACCTAACTCAAGCACTATTCTTGTAAGACCTAAAACTGTATCAGGATCGCCGAATATTGCTACGGTTTTGTTATAGAAGTAGAAGTGTGCATCCAGCATCAGATCTATCAGCTGTCCGCGTTCCTCCTCCAGTTCGTAGGGAACCTCAGTATTTGATATTTCAGCCAGTTCCATGACGAATTTATCAGTAGCTTCAATCCCGATCGGAAGTGGAAGTAAGCTGTAAGGTACCTTGCACTTTCTCTCCAATATACTTGCTGGCTCCTCACAAGTCAGTTCTCCCAAGGCCAGAACCTTTTTACAGTCTCCAAGGCCAACTATTTCAGGAATTGTAGTGCCTCCCTTTGGATACATTGAGTAGTCTCCTGTCATCGGTGAATCCATTACACCGCTTTGATCAGGGAACATGGTAAAGGGTACTTTCATCAGACTGGCAATTTTTTTCATTTCCCTGATATCACCCGGATTGACAAAACCCGGGAATATGGCAGTTTTACCGTTGGATTTTCCGGAGTGCTTTGATAAATAAGTGATAAAACCGGACATCATATTGTAAAACCCATTAATATGTGAACCAACATAGCTTGGTGTGTTTGAATGAACTACAATTTTTCCTTCTGGTATGTCTATATCCTGAATGAAGGCATTCAGGTCATCTCCGATAGTCTCACTCAAACAAGTGGTGTGAACAGCTATAATATCAGGATCATATATTTCAAAAACATTTTTTACACCTGTTTTAAGGTTGCTGCCTCCGCCGAATACGGAAGCACCCTCGGTAAAGGAGCTGGTTGAGGCTATTGCAGGCTCCTTAAAGTGTCTGCTTAAAAAGGTTCTGTGGTAAGAGACACATCCCTGGGAACCATGGCTGTGAGGCATGCAGCTGCGGACTCCAAGAGCTGCATACATTGCACCTACAGGCTGACAGGTTTTACAGGGATTAACCCTGAGCGCGCTGCGCTCTGATAATTCTTTCGGTGTCATTTTAAGCATTATACTTCACCTCCCGCTAATCTTGCTTTAAGTACTGATTTGTTTTTCCATGGTGCAGTAACCAGGCCCCAGGCTGGAGTGTATAGTCCCATTGTCACATCACGGGCAAAGTTGATTGCTCCTGTAAAGCCAGAGTAAGGTCCGCTGTAGTCATAGGAATGTAACTGTCTTGATACAACTCCAGCTTTTTGAATCTGATATTTATCCTTTACCCCTGAAAAGAAAATGTCCGGTTTTAGCAGCTTAATAAACTCATCAGTCTCAAATTGGTTTAAATCATCAACAACAATGCTTCCGTTTTCCATTTCAGGGATCATTCCGTAATAATTTTCGAGCTGGATTTTGGATTTAAGCTTCTCATACTGTTCCTCTGTGAGAAAAGCCTTATACTTTTCAGGATCCTTTTCAACTTCAATATGTTCTATATTTTTGCTGTCGGCATCTTCCTTAATTGTAGGAATTACATCTCTACCCTCGTAGTCATCTCTATGAGCAAATTCATATCCTGCCAGTACTGTCTTAACGCCAAAATCAGCTAAAAGCTTCTGATAATGATGTGATCTCGAACCACCCACAAATAGTGCAGCAGTTTTTCCTTTTAACCTGGAATAGTAATAGGCTTTTGCTTCAGCAATACTTGACATTTCGTCGGCTATGACCTCTTCTGTTCTTGCGATTAAATCAGGATCACCAAAATACAGGGCCATTTCTCTCAGCGACTGTATAGTCGCCTCTAAGCCGATAAAATTTACCTTAATCCAATCCACACCGAATTTTGTCTTCATCATTTCGGCAATATAGTTTATTGAGCGGTGACACTGAACAAGATTCAGGTCAGCGGTGTGAGATTTCTTCAAGGCTTCATAGCTTCCGTCACCTGTGAACACAGCTATTACTTCATACCCTATCCTTTTCAGTATTCTTTCTGTTTCCCAGCCATCTCCGCCTATGTTATATTCACCGAGGACATTAACGGTAAAATTCTTCGTTGGAGGTGCATCACCTGTACCAATAATTCTTCTC
This sequence comes from Bacillota bacterium, assembly GCA_023431385.1. Classification (GTDB taxonomy): domain Bacteria; phylum Bacillota; class Clostridia; order Acetivibrionales; family DSM-1351; genus Ruminiclostridium. The sequence continues at coordinate 5,199 of JAEYWA010000242.1, forward strand.
ATAACAGTATTATTCGCAATATGGTGACCCCCACTCTGGCTGACGCCCTTATAACCTTCACAGCTGAAAGCCATACAACTTATACCGTATTCTTTTTCAGCCTCTGCAGCTACTGCGTGGATATCATCGCCGATAAGACCAACCGGGCAGGTTGAACATATCATAATACATTTTGGGTTAAATATTTCGACAGCTTCCTTTATTGCCTGCTTGAGCTTTTTTTCACCGCCGAAAACTATATCGGGCTCCTGAAGATCTGTTGAGAAACAATACTCAATAAAGTTTCTGCCATCTTCGGTCCGTGCCTTGTTTCTTCTGGTACCCCAGGAATAGAAACCACAGCCTATGGGTCCATGGGTTAATACCAGTACATCCTTTAAAGGTCCGAGAACAACACCCTTACAGCCTGCATAGCAACAGCCTCTGTTTGTTATAATCCCCGGAACAGTACGAGTATTGGCAGCAATGGGCTGTTTTTTTGTCTCCTCGGTAACTTCCAGGATATGCTCTTTTCTATTTTTGTACACTTTTGCACTGTACTTATCCAATACAATATTTCTAACATTCATTTGACTCACCACCCCGTTATTTATAGTACGGTTTCACCGGTTCTAACCTTATAGGTTTCATCTATAGGAAGAATAAATATTTTTCCGTCACCTGGATTACCTGTCTGGTTCACTTTTATAATAGCCTTAACCGCTAAATCCACCTGATCATCTTCGATAACAATAGTAAAAAATCTTTTCGGAATTAGTCTTGCAGTTTCTGTAAACGCCTCACCTGCCTGAGTTACTGGAAGATCTCCTGTCTCCATGATATAATTTAGTATTGAGGCATCAAGGCTCTTTTTTCCTCTCCCAAGACACGGCCTACAGGAGAATGCCGGAAAGCCGGCATTTGCGAGGGCCTCCTTGGTTCTGTTGACCTTATTGGTACGGATAAATGCCATAATTTCTTTCATAATAACCTCCTTATTAGAGTCCCTGTTTTGCAGTACTGATTGTATAGGCATCTAGCACCTGGCTTATAAAAATTCTCCCGTCACCAAAGTTACCCTTCTCACCTGTACGTGCGTTTCTCATTATTACTTTTACAACATCGTCCTTGTCTTCATCATTTACTACGATTAAAAGCATTTCCTTAGGAATTTCATCATACTGAACATCGCCGATAACTATCCCCTTCTGTTTTCCTCTTCCGAAAACATCCATTTTAGTTACGGCAGGAAAACCTGCTGCTAGTAACTCTGACAATACAATACCTGTTTTTTCCGGTCTTATAATTGCTCTGATCAATAACATAATCTCAACCACCTTTTCTTAATTTTCATAGTCTTCTTTCAGAAAAACCGCTTGCGGTTTTTTGTAATGCAAAACAACTATATATCCATTATTCCGTGCTCCATCAGCAGTTCTTCTAGTCTTTCCTGCTTCAGAGGCTTGGGAATGACAAACATTTTGTTTTCATCTATTTTTTTGGCAAGTGCTCTGTACTCATCAGCCTGATTGCACTCGGCATCATAATCTATTACAGTCTTTTTATTTATCTCAGCACGCTGTACCATGTTGTCCCTGGGAACAAAATGAATCATTTGAGATCCCAGTTCCTTTGCAAAAGCTTCAACCAGAGCTGCCTCACCATCGACCTTACGACTGTTACAGATAATTCCTCCTAGTCTGACTCCTCCGGTCTTGGCATACTTCTGAATACCTTTTGATATGTTGTTTGCCGCATATAATGCCATCATTTCACCACTGGCAACTATATATATTTCCTGTGCCTTTCCTTCACGAATTGGCATTGCAAATCCACCACAAACTACATCACCAAGAACATCGTAGAATACATAATCCAGATCATCCTCATAGGCTCCTAATCTTTCCAGCAAGCCTATTGAAGTGATAATACCGCGTCCTGCACAGCCCACACCGGGTTCCGGTCCGCCTGATTCAACGCATTTTATATCAGCAAAGCCGTCCTTCATTACCAGATCAAGATCGATATCTTCTCCCTCTTCTCTCAGTGTATCAAGTACGGTCTGCTGAGCGAGACCTCCTAGTATCAGTCTCGTTGAGTCTGCTTTAGGATCGCAGCCCACGATCATGATTTTTTTACCCATCTCTCCCAACCCAGCAGTTAAATTTTGAGTGGTTGTGGATTTACCAATTCCACCTTTTCCATAAATAGCTACCTGTCTCATAATGTCCTCCAATCTGCGTGTCCGGCACGCATTAAAATACAATGTAATTTAATACCAAATTAATAACTTAAGGATAATTAAATGTAACCAATACATAAGTAAATAAAATTAAATGGTCTTTGACACAAAACATATAGTTATATGCCAAAGACCTCTTCGTCTTGATA
>JAEYWA010000234.1 GCA_023431385.1 Bacillota bacterium
CTTTGCCTCCAGCTTCCTTCAGATTCCTCGTCACCGAGGACACCCTTGCTCTTGGCTAACGGTTGGCACTATCAACCCCCGTATCGGACTTACACCGACGAGAAAGCGCCCATGCTGGGCGCACAGCAAAGAGCCATTTACCTTTTTAGGTAAATGGCTCTTCCATAAAAACCAAGTGGTATTTTATACAGTTTTATTTCAGATAATCTACAGCAGCTCTTTCGATAGCAAGTCCATTGGTGTATCGTTTCATAAATTCGTTAAACCCTGCAACATCTGAGGGATCAGGTACGACGGTACTTCCCTTTTGTCCGTCGAAAACCTTTTGATTTAGAAAATCGTCAAGAGACTCATTTTCCTTTCGGTTTACCATATAAGATGCCAGCAAGGCAATACCCCAGGCTCCACCTTCTCCGGCATTCTCCATAACCGATACTGGAGCGTTAACTGCAGCAGCCATGATTTTCTGTCCAACTTCCTTTGTCTTGAAAAAGCCCCCATGGCCCAAAATCTTATCGACTTTTACCATTTCCTTTTCCAAAAGAATATTCAGGCCTATTTTTAGAGCACCAAGAGATGTAAATAAATTGACACGCATAAAATTAGCCAGATTAAATTTGCTGTGTGAACTACGTACAAACAGAGGGCGACCTTCTTCAAAATGGGTTATATGCTCACCTGAGAAATATCCATAGGATAGCAATCCTCCGCAGTCCGGATCACCTTGTAGTGCCATGCCTAATAAGGTGTCATAAAGTTTAGGTTTATCAACCTCCATACCTAGTGCTTTAGTTGCTTCAGCGAACAATCCAATCCAAGCATCATAATTGGATGTACAATTGTTGGAATGCGCCATAGCTACCGGTTTACCATCGGGTGTCGTCACCAGATCGATCTCTGAATATGCCTTTGACAATTCCTTTTCAAGAACAATCATCGCAAATACAGATGTTCCTGCAGACACATTACCAGTACGAACAGCCACACTGTTGGTAGCAACCATTCCGGTTCCAGCATCACCCTCGGGTGGGCACATAGGAATACCCGGCTGCAGCTGTCGGGTAACATCCAGGAGCTGCGCTCCCTCTGCTGTTAATTCACCAGCTTTATCTCCAGATACCAGAACAGTCGGCAGGATGTTTTCCAATTTCCAAGAGAAGTTTTGTTGGGCAACCAGTTTATTAAATTGCTCTACCATTTGTAAATTGTATCCTTTAGTATTTGAGTCAATTGGGAAAACTCCCGATGCCTCACCGATTCCCAAGACTTTTTGTCCGGTTAATTTCCAATGTATATAGCCGGCTAGTGTTGTTATATAACTTATTTCAGATACATGCTTTTCCTGATTCAAGATGGCTTGATAAAGATGTGCAATACTCCATCTTTGCGGAATAGGATAGTTAAACAATGCGGTCAGTGCCTCTGAAGCCTGACCTGTTATATTGTTACGCCATGTACGAAATGGAGTTAATAGATTTCCGTTCTGATCGAAAGCCATATAACCATGCATCATACCACTAAATCCAATTGAGCGAACAGATTTTATATCTACACCAAACTGGCGCTTGACACTGCCCGCCATATTCTGGTAACTGTTCTGAATGCCTTTCCAGATGTCCTCTAAGCTATAGGTCCAAATATTATTGACATAACTGTTCTCCCAATCATGGCTACCGGATGCAATTGGTGCATTGTCTGTTTCGATAAGGACGGTTTTGATTCGAGTCGATCCCAATTCAATTCCAACTACTGTTTGTCCACTAATAATAGCATTTTTAATTTCATTCAATTCAAGGCTCATATTTTTTTCTCCTCTAAGCTGTGTATTTTAGCTCTTTATATAGTTTTTACAGGTAAATCATTCCTTAGTATTGTTATTCGACATTCACCGTTTATTTCCTTCTGTATAAAATGTGGTAATCATCTTTTATTATCATGCAATATTGGACTTTTGTTAAGGTCAGACCAATAAATTTAGACTGTATATAATTTCTTTACCCGCAACGTTCTAAAGCCTATTTAAACCCGTTTGGAACGGTGATCCATCAATACTTTGTCTTCATCTTAGTTCATATCTTTATCTAAGTCAATACATTCTATTATAGAAACTTTTTATTTGATACCAGTGACAGAATCTATGCCGGGTATGAAGGTTCTATCCTTTAATAAAAAAAATAGTTCTATATCAGAACTAAATAGGAGATTTATATTTATGAATATTAACTATCGCAGGTAAATTAATTCTGCGTTGTATATACCTTGATCATAACAGTCAAGTGACCTTGCGTTTTTATATCTTGTTCTTCTTCCGCGAACAAATGACACTCTGAAGTACAATAAAGAAGCAGAGCATCGCTGCCCGTGTGATTTGCGGCCACCAGGGGTCCTGGCTGCCTATTGCGGTAACCACCAGCAATGCAATTCCGCTTGTTAATACGCCGAACAGGGTACCAAAGATATTGCCAACTCCGCCTGTAAGCAGCGTGCCACCGATAATAGATGCAGCGATGGCGTCCATTTCAAGACCGGTTGCCTGCTGGACCGAACCCGACCGTGTATGGAAAAGGTATAGGAACCCACCGATACCCGCAAGCAAGCCACAGAGCAAATGAGCATAAAACCTTATTCTCTTTACGTTTATGCCAAGCAACAGGGCACTCTGCGCATTCCCGCCAACTGCGTAAAAGCTGCGTCCGAGTTTTGTCTTCTTAAGTAACCAGAACATAAGACAGACTATAACAAGAGCTACAATAACTCCGTATTCAAGGTTTGATTGAATGAAAATTCCCTTCTTATTGTAGTCGCCTATAAAGGGAATCTGTATTCGTGCCCCTGACAACTTCTCAAATCCCGGGCTATCAACCTGTATCTGATTGACTTCTATCAAAGCAACTAAGCCTCGGCCCAAAAACATACCTGCCAGGGTAACGATAAAAGGCTGCATACCCAGATACGCCACAAGGAATCCTTGAACTGCGCCAAATGTCAAACCGATGGCCAATGCCAGAATGAGGGACGTAAAGAAGTTAAAACCATAATTGTTAAGACATACAATGCAAGCTGTACAAATAAGTGCAGTAGATCCTCCTACCGAAATATCTATACTACCCGTTATCATAACTATTGTAAGACCGCAGGCAATCACAATCAAAGCGGCATTTTCGTTGAAGAGGTTAAAGAACATCTGTACCTTGCTGAAACCTTTATCTCCAAGGAAGACTATGGCAAGTACATAGATTGCAATGAAAAGTGAAATAGTAATTGTCAGTAAGAAAGTTGTATCTGTTAGAGAATCCTTAGGTTTCAGCTTCTTCTGAATAACGGTTATATTGTCGGTGTCTTGAGTTCTATTCACAAGTGACATACTAACCACTCTCCTTTACATCACCTGCAGTCATTCTCAATAATACATTCTTTTTCTCAAAGAAGCTTTTGACAATTGGTGTTTGAATGGCTACAAGTATAATAATTATTACAGCCTTGAAGACCGGTACAGCATTTGTGTTGACATTAAGCGTAGTCAGCATGGAAGTCAGAGTCTGGATGGTATATGCTCCAATAATTGAACCTGTCATATTGAATTTGCCTCCACCCAATGAATTCCCCCCAAGGGCGACTGCCAATATAACATCCATTTCAATGCTAGGTACTATTGTGTAGGGGTTAACAGTTTGTACCCTGCTTGATTGAATAAAGCCAGCAATTCCCACACAAAGACCCAATATAACAAAAGATAAAAATTTAATCATTGCCGGATTAAGGCCATTCAGTCTTGAGGATTTATCATTGATACCTACAGCCTGTGCGTACAGACCCAGGTTGGTTTTTTTCAGCATAAGGAAAGTTATAACAACAACAACAATGGTAATAAGTATCGGTGTAGGTATCGGCATTTTCGGAATAAAATTGCCGTAATAGCCAAAGGTCTCCGCAGCTTTAGGTTTTAGACCACCCATTGCCATTGAGCCTATGGACCGGCCTGCTGTAAAGAGGATGAGTGTTGCAACCATAGGTTGGATTTGAAATTTGGAAACAAGAATTCCGTTAAAGGCTCCGCAAGCTATTCCGGCAAGACAGCCAAGTAAAAGTGCAACTATAATGGGTGCCTTCAATTCTGCTGGTTGAGTATCGTTCCCGCAAAGGACTCTCATAATAACTCCTCCAACTATAGCTATTGTCGCACCTACGCTGATGTCCTGGCCTCTGGAAGAGGCAGTAACCAGTGTCATTCCTATAGAAAGAATAACAAGCTCCGTTGAATTATTCAGTATATTGATTAAATTCCCTATTAAAACGGGATTGCCAATACTGTCTTTGCCTAGGCTGATTCTCAGGAAACCTGGATTTATAAATATGTTAATAAACAAAAGAAATGCAAGAAACGCTATAGGAATAAACAGTCTGTGCCCGATTACTACTTTAAGAACAGATGTTGTACGGTCGGTATCAAGCTTGGTACTAATTTTGGTCATTTTGACTTACTCCTCCCGCTATGGTATACATTATTTTATCCTGTGTCATATCCTCGCCCTGCAATTCTCCCACTACGTGCAGGTCACGCATAACAATCAGTCTGGAACAGGTACGCAGCATTTCTTCAATCTCCGATGAAATAAAGGTTATACTCATACCCTCAGAAGCAAGCTTTAGTACAAGCTTTTGAATTTCTACCTTTGTTCCAATATCAATTCCACGTGTTGGCTCATCAAGAATTAGGTAATCTGGATGAGTGAGCAGCCAACGGGCAAGGATTACCTTTTGCTGATTTCCTCCAGACAAAGAGTTGATGGGAGTATCCGCTGATGCTGTTTTTATACCAAGTAGACTTATATATTCATCTGCAAAGGCCTGAGCCTGAGCTTTAGTAAACGGTTTGAAGAAACCTCTCATAACCTGCAGCGCAAGTATTATATTGTCGCGGACTGACAAGTCACCAATAATCCCGTCCCGCTTACGGTCCTCGGAAAGATATCCTATCCCCTTCTCCATGGCTTTTATAGGAGATGTAACATTCACATTCTCGCCTTTTATTCTCAATTTGCCCTTTATGACCTTGTCTGCACCAAAAATCGCACGAACACACTCACTGCGACCAGACCCCAGCAGACCGGCAAATCCCGTTACTTCACCCTTGTGTGCAGTAAAATCAAAGGGCTTTACTCCTGAAGTGCTTGAAAGTCCATCCGCCTCAACTATTGCTTCCTTAGCGCCATCGGAACTTAGTTTTCCGACCTGATGTATGTCAGCTAAATCTCCAAGATCCTTACCCATCATTTTGGCAACAAGCTCTATCCTGGGCAAATCCTTAATCAGATATTCTCCAACCAGCTCACCATTGCGTAAAACTGTAATTTTATCACATAAGGCGTACACCTGCTCAAGGAAATGGGTAACAAATATTATTCCTACTCCTCTGCTCTTGAGTTCACGCATCAGTGTAAACAGCTTGGCGACTTCCTGTTCATCCAACGATGAGGTAGGCTCGTCAAGTATCAACACCTTACAGTCCATGTCGACAGCACGTGCTATAGCCACCATCTGCTGAACTGCAATGGAGCAATTGGACAGTTGCTGAGTTGGTTTGGCAGGTATACCCAAACTGTTTAGAATACTTTCTGCTCTCTTGTTGTTTGTCTTCCAGCTAATTAAAAAATCATTAGTTCTACCAATAAACAGATTTTCAGCAACTGTTAAGTTGGGGCACAAGGTGATTTCCTGGTACACAGTGCTTATTCCAAGTTTTTGGGCCTCTTGAGGCGACTTGATATTAATCGGCTTATTGTGTCCTTTGATATAGATTTCTCCGGCATCCTTAGTGTAAACCCCTGTCAAAACCTTTATTAAGGTAGACTTTCCGGCACCATTTTCGCCCATCAGAGCATGAATCTCTCCTTCACATAATGTGAAATCCACATTTTGCAAGGCCCGTACACCGGGAAAGCTTTTGAAAATATTTTGCATTATAAGTAAGGTGTTCTGCATAGTAATAATACTCAGACCTCCGTTCAGATAGATGTCGTACATTTATATTCCGTCACTCTGTCATAAAGTCAATTACACCCTGAAACCCAAGCTCTAGGCTCTATGTAAAAGTAATTGACTTTTTAAAATGCGCGGTGCCAAGATCTGCAAACAATATCCGCATACTCGGTGCCGCGCATTTCAATCAACATCTTTACCTTATTCATAAAGTCATTTGCGGTTTGAAACCTGGCCTTCCAAAGCCAACTAGTTGGCTCTGAATAATTCTTTCAGCCGACAGTATTTACCCCTGTTGAAAATCCCTGGATTATCAACAGAAACGACTATATAATTAATATTGCCGTGCATCAACAATCTCTTGAGTGATGGTTGTACAATCAAATACATCCTCTTTAATATAATTATTCTTTTCAACATCCTCACCAGCCTCAAGCTTATTAATAAGCTCAACAATTCGAGGACCATGAAGAGGATTACACTCTACGTCAAGGTTGAACTTTCCTTCAAGAACCTTCTTAAGAGCCCACTTGTTTGCATCAAAAGCTATAACCTTTACATCACCTGACTTACCATATGTAATACCGGCGGCATCCATGGCAGCACAAGCACCACGAGCCATGTTATCATTCTCGGCATAAATAACGTTGAATTTTTTTCCGGAGGCAATGAGATCAGCAACTGCCTGTTTTGCAAGATTTTCGTCCCAACCCTTCATATTTTGGTTGAATACAATTTCCCAGCCATTTTCCTTTGCACCGTCTTCAATAGCTTTGGAGCGTCCGAGCTGAGCAGTAGCACCTGTGTCACCACCAATTACAACAATCTTGTTTTCAGGAAGTGCTTGCTTCTTCAGCCAATCAACAGCCTTTTTTCCTTCGGCTTCAAAGTCGGAACATACCATAGCAGTGTAAAGCTTCTCATCTAAGTCAAGTTTACGGTCAGCCATAATAAATGGGATTCCGGCATCCTTAGCAGCTTTTGCTACATCTTCCCATCCCGCTGCCTGCAGACCTAATACAACAAGGTAGTCAACCTCTTCCTGGATAAGCTGCTGTGCCTGTTTAATCTGTGTTGTATGCTCTCCTTCACCGAAAACCATCTTTGTCTCAAAACCTGCTGCTGCAAAAGCCTCGTTGATGGATTTAGTATTGGCTGTACGCCAGTCCGACTCGTTGGCATTTGTCTGCACAACACCTACAGTAACTTTCTTGCCTGATTTGCCATCTCCTCCGTCTGCAGATTTACTGCCGCATGCTGCAAGTGCCAATACCAAAGCCAAGGCCAGGACTAAAGAAATTAATTTCTTCATGGATATTTCCTCCAAATCATTTTTTAACTCAAATATTGAGTTCTCTTTTTACGCCAAGTATATTAAACATATACGCATAAAAATACGGAAATTATTCCAGTAATTGTAGTAATTTTTACTGTGCTTTAATATCCGTTATTTTTTGGTTAAGATTTCTATGAAATTTGTTTATTTTTTTACGTTCCGGTATGTTGGTATGAATATCTAATAACTCCGTCCGACACGGTCTGAACTTGCGGTTTCTGCTTCAAAGACCTTTCCATCCACATATGATATCTTATCAACCTTTTCTCCCTTTTCCAGACGTTCGATTATCTCTGCTATTATCGGGCCTTGTAAAGGATTACACTCAATATCTACATTAATCAGACCTGCTTCCATCTTATCAAATGCTTCAGAAACTGCATCAAAGGAAATGATCGTTATATCCCCGTTTATTCCGCAGGTTAATCCCGCCTCCTGTATTGCCTCTATTGCACCAAATGTCATATCGTCATTCTGTGAAACTAATACATCAATATCATCATATCTCTTCAAAAATTTCTCCATTACTTCCTTACCCTTTGCTTTGGTAAAGTCACCATTTTCATGGGCAAGAATATTCCAATTGCTATGTAGTTTGGCTACATCTATAAAGCCTTTGGAACGTCCAATCTGAGCAGTTGAATATAAAGTACCCTCAAGAACAACAATATTTATGATATCCTTATTTTGTCCATTCTTCTCCTTCGAAGGTGTTTCTTCTAATAAGGGGTCTTTTTTCTTGGAAACATTATTCTCTTTTTTTTGCTCCTCCAGATATTTTTCCAGCCACTGTCCTGCCTTCATACCTTCCAAATACTTATCAGTGCCCACGCATGCCACATAAAGGCTTTCATCTTTTGTTTCAATCATACGATCCACAATTATAACCGGAATACCAGCCTGCCTTGCTTCCTCTAATACTGTGTCCCACCCGGTTTCGGTCACTGGAGCAA
>JAEYWA010000013.1 GCA_023431385.1 Bacillota bacterium
CTCTTAAAACCCGCACCTTTGAATCACTAGGAACTATAGAAGCTATTGATTTTAAATAAGGAGGCTATATTGTGTGGAAATATGTCTCGAACAGCCTATTATACAGATTCCTTATCTTCGTAAGTGAATTGATTGGTAATGCGTATAAAAACAGTTTATTAAACAGGTGTATATCAACACTGTCTGAGTGGAATAAGCACAGTGTTCTTCACAGAACCAAACAGAACTATATTGAGGCAACACCGAAATACTCCTTTTCAATTACATATAGGTTATTGGCCTTTTTGGGTAAAAAGCTTGATAAGCTGGCAGGCTTCATTAATTTTATATATACAAAAGCCTATAAAGACAGCATTTTAGGCAAGTCCTTTACAAGATTTTTACAGTTTGGAAAAAAATATATGGGCAAATGGGATAAGCTGGTTTACTTTATTATACTTGCTGTTATTCTCAGCCTATCGGCTCTTGTACTTCCCAAGCTTGCAGTTGCAGGTATCATAGGTGTATTAGGTACTATTTTTGTACTCAGAAATTTTGAAAGAGCGGCCTATCTGGTAGCAATTTATCCGGTACTTTATTTTATCGCTGTTAACTCAAATAACAGTATACTGATATCCGGCTGGGATGAACTCCTTATAATTTTTTGTATTGGTGTGTGGTTCTTCAGATGGGTGGTTGACAGAAAGGATTTTAACTTTGCCTGGACTCCTGTGGATTTTTCGTTAATCATATTTTTTGTTGTATGTATAGCTTTATTCATAATAGGCTCTTTTGACAGTCTTGGCTTTGACAGTCTTGGCCTTGCAGGTTTAAGAGCAGTCATTGAGTATATGTTCTTTTTCTTTATAGTTGCTAAACTGTTAAGATCCGATGACGGAGCCAAAAACGTTGTTAAGCTTATGATTGCTACATGTGTGATAATGTCACTGCATGGGATTTATCAATATATCGTCAAGGTTGATACGCCAGCCTACTGGACCGATAAGGTGGAAGTATCCTCCGGACCGAGAGTTTTTTCCTTCGTCGGAAGTCCAAACGTACTGGGCTGCCTTCTAGCAATGGTTATACCATTGGCAATATCACTGATATTCTCAGAGAAAGAAGTTGTTAAAAAGCTTCTATATACAGTTGCCTCCGGCTTAATGGGTATCTGTATACTGCTTACAGGTTCACGCTCCTCATGGATAGCACTGGGCTGCGCCTTGATCATTTACGCAATCCTGAGCAAGAAATATTATTTGATAATAGCTTTATTCGTAGTAGCACTTCTGGCATACACTATGGTCTCGTCAGTACGGTTAAGAATAGACTATATGCTTGACCCCGCCTATATCGTAAGCAGCTTTAAAGGTGGCAGATTTGCCAGATGGCCTAAAGCACTCGAATTGTTCTATAACAACCTTCTGTTTGGGGAGGGCTTTGGACAGTTCGGCGGTGCCGTAGCTACCAACAACAAGGTTAAGGGTGCCTTTTACGTTGACAACTACTATATAAAGGCTGCTGTAGAAATGGGTATTTTTGGCCTTGTTACCTTCCTCGCTGCACTATACAACGGAGTTGTCTGGTCCTTAAGAGCCTCCTACAAGGTAGAGGATAAGGTTTCAAAGGGCTTGATACAGAGTGGCTTCGGAGCTATGGTGGGAATACTTATTACAAATATTGTGCTTAACAACTTTGACGCTCCATCTGTAGTTACTTATTTCTGGACTATTGCTGCTGTATGCGTCTTCCTGGGCTTTGTAAAGAAGGGACCTAACAATGTTCTGACAAGTATTGCAAACAGATAACACTTTTATGTATTTAATTGTAATATATTAAAACCTGTTCTATTGCAGAACAGGTTTTTTTACAATAGTTAGATTAATTTGATATCTATAAATGCATAGTTGCCTGTCTAACAGCTCTTTGCTTTTTAATAAATTTATGCTATTCTGAAAAGAGTCTCAAAGGTGAGCTATAAATCCTTTAGACTCTTTTTACAACAATTAACATTATCCTTTTAACCTGTTGAAACTTAAGCATGATTTGATACCCATACATATAAAGTTGATACTCAAACATGATTTATATCTTAAACACGGTGGATAATAGAACAATAGACTGGAGACTTTTATGCAAAGAGAAAGTATATATATGCGTTATGAACCCGCCGTAACAGCCCCCACTGACAAAACAGAAGCAGCGTATTGGTTTATATTTTACGGTAGTAAAATACTGGTCATATCTGAGAACAATGCTTGTAGAATACCCTATATGAAATATTCTGCTCAAGCTGGCCTTAGTCTAATAAGAACTCAGTACCTGGGTCTGTTTGATGGCAAACCCTGTTATTCTGCAGAACTTTCAACAGAAGAGGCAGTGCCGGCCGGAATGACATTTATTGAGTTAAGGGCTCTATATGACTTTATTGCTGAAGACCTGTTCTTGCTGGCCGGCAAGGCATATCAAATAATTGGGTGGGATCAAACCCACCAGTTCTGCGGTAGGTGTGGTTCCCCCACTGAGGATTTACAGGGGGAAAGAGCAAAAATATGTCCGAAATGCAGCTTTATATCCTATCCCAGAATATGTCCGGCTGTAATAACAGCTGTTAGAAAAGGTGATCAATTACTACTTGCCCATGCAAAACACTTTAAAGAAGGTATGTATTCCTTGATCGCAGGCTTTGTTGAAGCCGGTGAAACTCTTGAAGAGGCGGTTCAGCGAGAGATAATGGAAGAAGTGGGGATACGGGTAAAAAACATCCAATATCTTGGAAGCCAGCCCTGGCCTTTTCCGAATTCAATGATGCTGGGTTTTACCGCCGAGTATGAGAGCGGAGAAATACATGTTGATGGCGTAGAAATAACAGACGCGAACTGGTATGGTAAAGATACTCTCCCCGGTTTGCCGTCAGAGGTAAGTATTGCAAGAAAGATAATCAATTGGTGGATGGAAAAGCAGTAAAATAAAAGAACTGCCTCTCATAGTCTGTATTACCCTTATGAGAAGCAGCTCTTTTATTTATTAGTAGGTTACTGTATTTCTATACTGCTATTTGGTTTTTTTTCTTCACTCTTAGGAAGTACTATTGAAAGAATACCGTTTTCATATTTAGCTGAAACATCTTCATTTTTTACATTTTCAACAAGGAAGCATCTGCTGGTGGAGCCATATCTTCTTTCTCTTCTGATATAATTGTTCTTCTCCTCTTTTGTTTCCTCTGATCTTTCAACCAAAATGGTAAGTCTGTCATCCCTAAGATCAAGCTTGATATCTTCTTTTTTTGCACCGGGAATCTCAGCCTCAATAATGTATTCCCTTTCATTTTCCTTAACATCGGCCTTTATTGATTGGAAATCCGTAAATCCCAAGGTGGTATCATTTAAAAAGTCATTAAAAATACCGGCCATATCAAAAAGACTTCCTCTTTCACTGATTTTGTTGTTTCTGAATGGAACTATTCCAAACATAAATACACCTCCAAAAATTTTAATTCAAATTTATTTATTGTATTAATTTATTGATAAACTTTTTGGTCTCTGATTTTGACTTTCTTTGACCTTATGTCTATATTCTAAAATATATAAATGATTTTAGCAAAATTGATTTTGACTTTCTTTGACCATTATCTACGCTAAAATCTCAATTATTCTTATTTATAATTATTTTATTCACTTTCTCTTCTATTCTCTTTATAATTCATTCTTTTTGTACTTCCTTACTTTTCTATTACGGATACCCAACAGCTGAAGCAGCTCTTTCCAATCTATGGCCCCTACAAGAGCCATAAGAAAAAGAGCTATTACAAGATATGTTCCAACTGCAAAAAGAGTTTGCCAAACTGGTGAAAGTTTAAGAAAATTTAACGAACTGTATATGTAATCGCTGATAACAAATAGCAGTACAGTTACCAGAGCCGGCCTGACAACCCAGTGCCTTAGATCCAGAGCCATACCAGTACAGCGCATTATAGTCATAAAATTTAGTATGCATACAATAAAAGAGCTCACTATAACTCCTGCTATGTAAACGGGAATACCATATTGGGGTATAAGGAAAAAAACACATAAAATTCGTATTGCAGACCCTATTGTAGAATTAATAAGAAGTAATCCTTGTTTTCCAAGGCCATTCATAATACCCATTAGAATTTGCTGAAGATACACGAAAATACAGGTAAAGGACAATAGAAACAATGTATAACCTACATTTTGCCCGGGATAAATCATATTTGATATCTTGTCAGGAAAGCATGCAAAAAGTGCCATAAATACAAAGCCCAGAACCATGGTTATCTGTATTGACTTTGATATCCTGTAATTAGCTCTTCCATAATTATTTAATGATATTGATTCGGAGATAGCAGGAACAAGGGTGGTTGCAAGAGAAGTGGTTACCAGGGCGGGAAACAATATAAGAGGCATAGCCATCCCTGTCAGTTTCCCGTACTCCTCCATACACTGAATATAATTAAGTCCTCCAACCAGAAGTCTCTGCGGAATTAGTATAAATTCCACCGCTGCCATTATTGAGATAATAAATCTATTGAAGGAAATAGGTGCAGCACAGCCAATTATTGAAGCTACAAGTTTCCTTTTTTGAATAATACCCTGATTAGATTTTGGCGTTATATGAGGATATTTTTTAAATCTGTAATATACTGCCAGAACAAATAGGTTTGACATTTCTCCTGCAGCCATACCTACCGTTGCCAGAGCACAGGCATATTCAAGACCTGCCTCCAGGAACCTTGCAGCAAGTGCCATTATTATACCGATTTTGACAAGCTGTTCAACTATCTGGGAGAATGCTGTCGGTGTAACCTCCTGTATGCCGTAAAAGTAGCCTTTATAAGCAGAGGCAGCTGCTATCAGTGGAATGCAGGGAATCATTATAAGCACTGAGGAATATGTTCTGGCATCCTTTAAAATAACATTTACAATAAAATCTATATTTATGTAAAGAAATAGGGATATAATGCAACTTACAGTTATTACTCCGGCTAATCCTATCTTAGATATTCTTTTTATGTTAATAAAATTACCCTGAGCTGCCTGCTCAGCTATCATTTTAGATACTGCAATAGACACTCCCGAGGTCAGTGTCAAAATAATCAAAGTATATATTGGTACTATTAACTGATATACACCCATGCCTTCAGCACCAATTAAATTTGACAGGTAGATTCTATATATAAATCCGAATATTCTTGTTACAAAGCCTGCAGCCATTAATATTATGGCACCTGTTATAAATGTTTTTTTTGTCATAAACACCTCCAATAATTAAATACCTTGATTAATTTTATTGAACTGGTTAACCTTTTATGACTCAAGGTTTCCAGAAGTTTACCATAAATTACAGGTTGATACACTTGCTTTTGACACTTATAATAAGTGCAACCATTGTTTTATGTAAACCACATTTATTTTGAAGGTCAATAAGCTGAAGAAGAGGTTATCCGCTGAATGCATCAAAAAACTAAATATTTATAGAAAGCAATTAAGCGGCAAGTTAAACCCTGAATACAATATGAAATTAATCTAATGATTTCAGGGGCATAAATTTAAGGGAGGTCAATATGAATAAAAAATTAATAGCAGGTGGTATGGCCTTGGCGTTATGCCTAACGGCAATAGCACCTGTCTATAAGAGTTTGTCCTTTAATAGGGAAATTCTTGAACCAACTAAGTTACAGCAGGAAGAAACACAATTACCTGAGGAAAATTATCCTATAACAGAATCTGAAACACTAAAAGCAGAAGATTTTGCTATACAAGCCATCGCAGCTGCAACTCCAGCAAAAACTACGACAACAGTAAAAGAAACTGCTTCAAGTTCTTCATCAAATAAAGCAACAGATACTATTTCAACAAAATCTGCAACACGTTCAGGATCTTCAACTTCCAGAGGTACAACTTCAACTGTGAAACGCACAACCTCGACCAAAAAAAGCGTAACCTCAACCAAAAAAAGCACAACGTCTACTGTAAAAAGCACAACCTCGATGAATGTGGTTAAAACAACAGCAAGTACTCAAAATACAAGTTCAAAAGCAAGTGCAGTTATTGCAACTGCAAAAATTTATATGGGTGTTCCGTATGTTTGGGGTGGTGTATCTCCGAGCGGTTTCGACTGTTCAGGGTTTACACAGTTCGTGCTGAAAAAGAACGGTATATCAATACCCCGAGTTACCTCAGATCAGTACGGAGCAGGTGTTGCTGTATCAAAGAGCAATTTGAGAGTGGGAGATCTTGTATTCTTTACAACCTATAAGGCGGGACCATCTCACGTTGGATTTTATATGGGGAACGGAAAGTTCATTCATTCAAGTTCTTCTAAGGGAGTAACAATATCAAACCTGGACAGCTCATACTATTCCTCCAGATATATCGGAGCAAGAAGAGTATTATAATATATTTGAATGGTGATAAGCCATACTGCAAAATAAAAAATTACTAAAAATTATATCGAAAAGGTTACAGAAATTACATTTCTGCAACCTTTTTTACTATTTATGTGTTAAAATAGAAGTACTTATTAACAATTCAAGTACTCATTAACATTTCAGAGCATAAATCTATGCTGGAGGGTAATAATGTAATTTATGGATTTTAACAAATTTATCGAAAAGTTAAGTCAAAAACTAAGTCATAAAAATCTTGTAATCATAATTGTCTTTCTTTGTGTTGCAATTATTGCTCTTATTGGCGGTTACCTTAAGAGAAATTTCGATTTAAGTCCTCAGCAAGCCATAATTACATCAACTGAAACCATTCAAGAAATTCCACCAATGGTAATAATAGATCCCGGTCATGGCGGCTGGGACCCCGGTGCAATGAATGGAAAAACAAGTGAAAAGGATATAGTTTTGAATATTTCTCTTGAAATAGAAGAATTATTGGATCAAAAAAATATTGATTATTATATGATACGAACGTATGATACATATGTCAGTCTGGAGGACAGGGCCCGAATTGCTAATGAAAAGAAAGGTCGGCTTTATATAAGTATTCATAACAACTCTTTCACAGATGCTGCCCAGAGCGGTATTCTGACAACATTTAACCCCTACTCTACGATTGGCAAGGATATAGCTATTATTATGCAATCCAAAATTAAGAATCTTGGAATGAAAAACAGAGAAATAATGCCCCGGCCCAACCTGTATGTTCTGCGTCATACAGAAATGCCTTCTCTGTTACTTGAAATCGGATTTATATCAAATAAAAAAGACCTGAAGCTTTTAACTGATGATGAATTTCAGAAAAATTGCGCTCAGCAAATAGTTTCAGGTATTGAAGAAATTCTGGATAAATACATTAATAATTAATTCGTAACTATCAGGCAGTTATTCCTGACGAAGCAAAAAATACTGAAGAAGACTTATAATCTCGTCCTTATCAGTCATTTTAAATATTTTTTGCTTAGTGTGTGCCGCATCCCGCATACCCTTTATATACCACGCAATATGGGACCTCATCTCAAGGATTCCGGTTCTTTCGCCCTTGTGCTCTATCAACATATTCATATGTCTTATGATTGTACTGATTTTCTCCTGTGCAGTGGGTTCATTAACAAATACACCCTCCTCAAGATACTTTATTACAGCCTTGAATATCCAAGGGTTCCCCTGGGCACCCCTACCTATCATTATTGCGTCACAGCCTGTTTCCTCAAAAAGGCGTTTTGCTTCCCTTGGCCCAACTACGTCACCGTTTCCTATTACGGGAATTGAAATAGCTTCTTTAACCTCCCTGATAATATTCCAATCCGCTTTACCGCTATAGTACTGTTCACGGGTTCTTCCATGTACAGTAACTGCACTTGCCCCAGAGGCTTCAGCTATCTTGGCAATCTCTACAGCATTAATACTTGATTCATCCCAGCCCTTTCTGATTTTAACGGTAACAGGCTTTATTGAAGCCTTGACGACAGCCCTTATAATTCTTTCCACCTGCTCCGGTCTTTTCATCAAAGCACTGCCCTCTCCGTTTTTTGTTATCTTTGGAGCCGGACAGCCCATATTTATGTCAATTATGCTAGCATCTGAAGCATTTAACTTTTCCGTTACTCCAGCCATAATATCCGGCTCGGAGCCAAATATCTGAACAGCTCCCGGCTTCTCGTTCTCATCAAGCAGGGTCAGTTTTGTGCTTTTTTCATCCTCGTAATGCATTCCTTTTGCACTTACCATTTCGGTATATACCAGTCCACACCCCTGCTCCTTGCACAACACCCTGAACGGCATATCAGTAACACCTGCCATAGGAGCCAAAAAAATACGGTTTGACAATTCAACATTTCCTATTTTCAAATCAAAGCCTCCTTATTTGTATGCAATATTTATTGTAGCAGAATTTAGAATCTAGTAAAGAACTTAAAAAAGGTAAATTATTTTCAGCTGACAGCTATTTACTTATTACATACTGAAATGCAAAAGAAAACCCTATACAAAGGGATTTTTGCATAGGGCTATAGTGTACTACCTAATAATTTTTATTTTGTCGGACAACACCTTATTCCCGTTTAATTTCAGTTTACAGTGGTGTAGATTTCTCCGCCTGCAGATTCAAAGGTAACTGGCACGGAATACGCCACATTACCCTGACTGTCCCGCATAGTGTACATCATGATAAAAAAGCCGTCGCCAAGCTCAGTTTCCTCGAAGGCGGTTTTGGAGGTCACCGTAATGGTGTCAATAGGAACAGACTTCAACTCGTCATCATCGCCGCTGATAGCGGTCGCATAGTGAATGGTCTGAATTTTATCGCCTTCCACCAGATAACGCAGATTTTTATCAGCCGCGCCGCTTTCATCCAGCGGCTTTCTTGCACCTGCAATGGTATATTTCTTCGATTCAAAGTCATAGATGACCATCAGGTTGTATTCCTCGCCGTTTAGCAGAATCGGTACCGAGTACTGGTTATAGCTCTCACCCTCATAAGCTATTTCCATATAGCAAAGCGAACCGTCCAGGCTGCCCCATAAGCCTCGGAAGTTATCCTTGAAAACGCCGTTTTCCCAATCGGCTACAATATCATTGTCAGTACCAAGGCAGAGCAGGACATCCTCCTCTGGGTCTGCATAATAAAGGTCAAAAGTCAGGGAAGACAGAATGTCTTTCGCTTTACTGCCCAGCGTCAGGGTGGAGTTGCCGTCCTTATCCACTGTAACCGGCATATCCTGCCAATCTACACTTTTTAAGGTCATCAGCTCAGGAAGAGTTTTGTAATTCATCTTGGCGATATAGTCCATGCCCTGTTTAGAAATCTCACCTGTTAAGCCGTAAGAATACAGATACTTAAACGAATCGGAAGCGCCGATGCCAGCATATGTATTAAAATCCTCCACATCGCCATTATAGCTGTAATAGCAGGATAGCCCCGCTGACTCAGGTCGATATTTTCCGTTTACCTTGTATACAACGCACTCCTTCAATGCAGCAGATACAGATCCGGAGGTTTTGGGCAGCAACCCTGAAGTTTTTAAGGCAAGGTGCCCAAGATCCGTCATATTAGTATAGCCCTGTTCACGGGTATTACCGCCATAGTTTTCAACACTGTTCGCAATTTTGGAAAACTGGGCAAAGAATGCCGGGTTTTCCACTGCCGAAGCCAGAGCTTCCTTACCGAACTCGTCATAGGCAGCAATCAGGCCGGGTAACTTTGAAAGATCAGTGACCGACAGGGTTATATTATCCTCTGTACCGACCTCCTTGCACCCTTGTACATAGCTGTCACAGATAACTTTGGACAGCTCAAAAGGTTCCATGTCTGGCTTTTTCCCAAGTGCCCCAAGCCATCCGCTATAAAGCCATCCGTTGCCCGGCTCTACCTCCTGAGAGGCTACAAGGTATTTTCCGATATTAGAGAAGGTATAGCCAGTATCCACTGTTGCCATAAGGCAGGTATCAAAGCCGATAATGTCCACAGGCGGATTTTTCGGATTTACTCCGAAGGTTTCCGAGAAAGCCTGATACATTTCTGTAAGGCTCAGAGAATCCATACCATACAGCTCGTCAAAGGCCACACCTGACACCGAGCCGCCGCCATGGTTCCAAAGTACCACAGCGGTACGCTTGGCAGGGTAGTTTTCTTTCCCAAATTCAAGAAAATCCTTAAGTGTCTTCGCATCACCCATACTGGCGGAAGGAAGTTCTTCAATTAGCTGCAAACCATTATGGTCATAGACATAACGCCCAAGCGTATCGGCACTGACAACTTCATTTTGCCAGATTGACGAACCGCCGGTCTGAATGACCACCTTCACATTTTTCGGTAGTTCCACATCCATCAGCTCGGCGAGATCATTAGTGGCAGCACCATAATTGCTTTCCAGATCACTTCCGCACAAATACCAGTAGACCGTCCATTCGGTGTCGGCCGACACACTTTCAGATGCGGCGCTTACTTGGGTGCCGCAAGCCATCATAACTAATATCAACGTCAGAGCCAGTAAAGTGGATAAATGCTTTTTCCATGCTTTTGTTCCAAAATTATTTTTCATATTAATCATTCCTCCTCAATTCGTAAAATTGGTTCTCCTTGTTCCAGGAGTGTCTGCAACCTTCAGTTTATTCCTTGGTGGCAGAACGAACATAGTTTTTGCTCACAGGAGGGCAAAACTTTACCCCTCCTGCCCGGCAGATTAAAGCCTCAGTTCTCATATAAGTTATGCTATCCCCTCCCTTCCATATGGTTATAGCGGTTTACTTCAAATTCCACTATCTTTTCTGTTTGTCAAACTCCTGCTTGGATGGAAAAAACCACTCACTCTTTTGTGCGTATAGACCCTCACTTCATGCTTGGCATATCGGCCTTGGCCTACTGCTCCTCCAAATACTCTTTTTGCCGGAAGCCTAACATCCTGGCAAGCATGGAGACAGGGAACATTCGGATTTCACGGTTCAGCTTGGTCACACTGTCGTTGTAAATTAGTCGGCTGGTGCGTACCATGTTTTCAAAGGTTTCCACTGCATCCATTGACTTGATATAATTGGGATTTACTTTTAGTTCGGGATATTGCTCCGTCACTATGGCAATCCTGCCCAATGCTTCGGAAATAACCCCTTCCTGACGCAGCACATCGTCCGGTATGGATTTTCCCGTAATTATACTTCTTTTTGCTTTGATAGTTTCAATAAGCGTTTCGCTTTGGTGCCTGGAATAACCCTTTGTCAAATCCAAAACAACGGTTAGAGCATCGAAACGGCTTGAAAGCTGAACCCCGATCTGGTTCATGGCATTTCTGATATTCTCATCAAGCACCACCAGTTTTCGTTGGGTAGAGATAGCCCATAGCACAATGATCGAACCAACTGCGATAATTGCAATGAAAGTCGGCAGCATCGTATAGTCCTCCTCGTTGATTATTGGTATGGACAGACCGACAATTATTTTATTCGCCTGCCCATTTTGCAGCTTCTATAACTTTGTGATTCTTATAGTAGTAAGAACCTGCTCCACAGTGCCGGAGCTTTCAAGCGTTGCATCATTTAGCCCACCACCCGTTGAAAACTCAGCTGATAAGACATTCTCGGTAATATCTGCGGTGGTTACTGCATCCTCTGCCTTGCCCCAAAGTGTAACGACTGCGGTTCTCTGTTCATTAGCGAAAATCATCGAACCATTGTTATTACCGATTTTCAGATACTTGATGTCGATTACTTTATCAAACTTCTCGCCTCAAGCACCGTTCGCTGCATGAAACATACTTTTTTCTGCATGAAACATAGTTTTTTGTACATGAAACACAGTTTTCGGCATAAAAGGAGGTGTCGAATATTCGCATATTATGGTATAATTACGAAGTACAAATGGGAAATGGAGGTAAGCTCATGCTGCAGATTGCAGTCTGTGATGATAATATTGATGAGCTATCCAATATCGTACAGCTCATCAACCTATACAGAACATCAAAACATCTGAATTGCAAATATACCGCCTTTCCAAACGGATTTGATCTGGTTTCGGCCTTGGAAAAAGGAGAGCGGTTTGATATATACTGTCTGGATATTATTATGCCTGGCTTTACGGGCATTGATGTCGCAAAGGAAATCCGTACTTTTGATAAAACTGCGCCGATTCTGTTCTTTACATCCTCGCCTGAGTTTGCTTTGGAAAGCTATTCAGTGAAAGCCATCAACTATGTATTAAAACCCATATCGAAAGAGAAGTTATTCTTCACCTTTGACGATGTGCTGGAACATATAAAGATGGATGATGATGATGATGTGGTTATCGTAAAAAGTAATGAAGGAATTCAAAAAATACTGACTTCAAATTTGGTTTTTGCCGAGGTACTCGGCAGAAATGTATTGTATCACCTGTGCTCTGGTAAGGTAATCGAATGTACAGAACCTTTTTCCTCTGTCTGTGATAATCTTATGAAATATAGGGGTTTTATCAAACCCCACCGTTCCTATATTGTGAATATGCAGTATGTGGATACCATTGAAAAACACCAATTGACCTTACAGACCAGCTCAATTGTTCCTGTTGCACAGGGCAAAGCACGGGAGATTAGGCAACAGTATCTGGATTATCAAATGGAGGGGGAATAAGCGAATGATAGAAACTGCCATTGCATTCTCTCGCTATTGGTTTGCCCTTTTATTCGGTGCAACGGTTGCGGTCACTTTAGCCGGAATGACGCGTACAAGGAAAAATCATCTGGTTGTCGGGTGCTTTACTGTCGTTTTATTTATTATGCAAATCATCTCCTTACGGCTCTGGGGTATGGCAGTGACGATAAAAATATATCCGCTGCTTTCTCATTTACCGGTAGCTATTTTTATCGTCGTATACTTAAATCGCTCATGGCTGATTTCACTAACAAGTTTGTTTGTCTCCTTCCTGTGCTGCCAGCCCCCCCGTTGGATTGGCACGGTAGCAGGTGTCGCTTTTGGTAATACTTCCATGGACCATGTCGGTTACATCGTAACTGTGTTTCTGATGTACTATTTCCTGCAAAAATATGTGCTAGATTCTGTTCGACATCTGATGGAACGCTCGGTTAATTCCTGTCTGTTGTTCGGTGCCATGCCAGCTTTATACTATCTGTTCGACTATGCCGCCACTGTTTATACCGATTTGTTGTACAGCGGAGCACGTTCGGCTGTACATTTCCTGCCCTTCGTGACATCGACATTCTATTTTGTGTTTATTCTCCTTTATTATGGTGAAACTCAAAAGCAGGCAAGTATCCAAAGAGAGCGGGATATGCTGGACACTCAGTTCCGTCAGGCACAAATAGAATTCGCTTCTCTTCGTCAGATGCAGCAAGATGCTGCGTCCTATCGGCACGATATGCGCCATCATTTTGCTTTTTTACAAGGTCTGGCATCCAAGGAACGAATAGAGGAGATAAAAGAGTATCTACGGACTGCCCAGTCCGACATTGACGCCATCACACCAGTACGCTTTTGCGAAAATGAAACCGTCAATCTGATTTTGTCCGCTTTCACCACCAAAGCAAAACATTCGGGGACACTGTTGACGGTAGAAGCGAAGCTACCTAACTCGCTTCCTTTTAGCGATACTGAGCTTTGTTCACTATTGTCAAACGCTTTGGAAAATGCCATACATGCTTGTGAAAGTATAGAAGACAGCAAAAAACGCTATATCAAGCTCCGCGCATATTCCAAGAATAATAAATTATGCATTGAAATCCGCAACACATATCAAACAGAACCGATATTCCATCAGGGTCTTCCTGTATCAAAAGAACAAGGGCATGGTTTTGGTACAAAAAGTATGGCTCATATCGTAGAAAAGCATGGTGGTATATGCCAGTTTTCTGTCAAGGATGGATTCTTTTTCTTTCAGGCTACTATATAAAAGGTTATTCTTATTCTATGACGAGCTCCTTAGCGATGGTCTGGTGGGTTGGTCAAGGCCGTACCTCGGCTCACCGAAAGGTGGCAGCCCTCTCGGGTTCGATTCCAAACGGTCTCATAAAGAAAAGACTTTGATTTTTCAATCAAAGTCTTTTGCATTGGCGTCCCGGACAGGAATCGAACCCGTACCAGTGGAACCGGAATCCACCGTCCTATCCATTAGACTACCGAGACATCGCTTTATTATTATAGCAGATATTAAGAATATGGCAAATATATTTACAGTCTGTTTATTACCTGTGTGAATAATAGTCCCAATGCCTCACTGAGCAACGCGTTCCAGAGAAATACAAGCATGAAGACAAGGCTTCTGGCACCTGTGGGAAGCTTGAACAAAACGCATACCCCGCGAGTTATGGCCCCATTGAACCAGAAATATGCCAATATGTCCAAAACTGCTGTTATGTATAGAAAGATTACAGCACCGCTGTTGTTTGTTAAATCCAAGGTGTAGTAAGACAGAAGGTTTATCGGAGTTACTATAATATTTACAACAATGTATACCTTCATGACCTTTGTAATCAAACTGGAGTATGACACACCCATAGCCATTGAGTTATTGTCACTCTTCTTCTTAAAATGCTTTATTATATCAAAAACAGGGTAAGAAAAACAAATTACATCTATAAGGCCAATTATCAAGGCAGTAAAAAAAAGAATAGCACCCGTTCTGATGTTCAGGCCTGCACTCATTTTATCGGAAGTGAGGTTAAGTCCCAAAACTCCCATTCCGACATCGCGCAATCCTACCAAACCAATGCCTATGTATAGCCACATTTTTTTATCAGTTAGTTTTGAGTAAAAATCTTTTTTCAGCAGAAAAAAATCTATTATTTTCGAGGCTCGAGATTTCATTATTTATTATTTGCTCCTTAATTTAAATTGCGTTTACTTATAATAATATATCTATTTAGCAGAAGAAAATCAATAGAGCATGTATCATAACGGATAAGTTCAACAAAATTTTTTACTTTAGAAAAATTATTTAACCTTTGTGTGTTTCATCGAGACAAAGAATCCTATAGGACACCTGATATGCTCACTGATAAAAACCTAACTGTAACAAGGTTACATTTGCAACCATGGACATGCGAAAATTTTCAAATTAGTAGGGCCGGTTATAAGAATATCTTTATTAACAGAAAAATAACAGCTGCTATACTTCCGAACAAAGCAGAATTTATCAATACATTCCTTAAAAACATGGAATTCGGTTTTAAGGGTTCCTTCTTCTTTTGAGGAATAAACTTACCCTTGTTGTCTTTAATGTAATTATTGATTATGGTTTCTGCTTCCTTCAGAATGAAGTCACTTTTCACATTGGATTTTTTACCCGCTACCAATCCTTCAACCGCCTCCCTTTCTTGTTCTTTATCCTCTTTCAGAACCAGAATGGCCTCCTCAAATAAATTTGAATGAATATCCCTCAAAATTATTACTTTCTTAGACTTTCCATAAAACATAGTATCCTCCAAAGAACTCTGATTATGGGTAGTTTGTGGAATTTTATCATTTTTATACATAGTATTTAGGTTTCTCAAATTTTATTTGGACCTCCATATTTTTGATACCAGCACCAGCATGTCATCTTCAGGTTCTTTGTCCGGACAATGGCTCAACGCTGCATCCATCAAATCATCTGCCATTTTTTGAGGATTTTTTGTATCCATGTTCTGTAAAAGGTTTTGCACTTCCTTTACGCTGTCCTGACACTGTTTAAAGGAATCAATAATTCCATCAGAAAGCATTATTACAAAATCTCCGTTATTAACCTTTTTATGTATTAGTTCAACTTCCACCTCGCTAAGTATCCCTGCCGGTAAAGTAGCTGCCCTTACGGCCTCCACATAGTCCTCTCTTTTTATAAAGGTTGGTGCAGCACCCACCTTACAGAATTCAACCTCTCCTTCATAAAGATCCATAACTGAAATATCAATAGTTGCAAAGGAGTCATCGGTAGATCGTAAAACCAGTATAGAATTAATCAGCTTTACGGTTGTATCCTTATCAAAGCCTGACTCCATAAATTGTTCTATTAAGCTTACTGTCGCCTTGCTCTGCATACAAGCTTTATGTCCCGTTCCCATACCATCACTCAATGCTGCAATATATTTTCCGTCACCGGTATTTAAAAATGTATAATTATCCCCGGAAACGTACTTTTCATTTTTGGCCATTCTTGCAACACCTGTAATTACCTTATATGTTTCCTCTTCAACTAACTTAACAGTACAGGTGTTGGTTTTTGTATTGAGCCCGCATTCACTGCCGTCCTTTACCATCTTTCTTCCAACTACCCCTGTTACTATCTTCTCAACAATTCCTATACAATTTCTTTTTCCACCGCAGCCTTTATAGGATAACGTCATTTCATATTTTTTGAATTTGTTCTCGAATACTACGGCATCGGCATTTTTCACACCAGCCTTTGTCAACTCGAGTATAATCTGATTTTCGAGATCATCCTTGAAACTGATATCAGTGTTTAGTTCGTTGGCCAGGTTTGAAATTATTATTGACATACTTTTTAACTGCTGGGAAACAAGGCCTCTGCTCTCCCCAATTTTGCTTCTCCAGACCATATCAACCTTAAACAGCTCAAAAACATTATTAACCGCCCTAACAAAATCATCAACCCTCTCACACCTCTCAAGAAAATAATGAGGAATATCGCTTTCTTCAATCCAACCCTTACCGTCAAGCTTTTCAACTATTTTAAACATTATTTGGTAAGTGTTACAGAAGTTATGTTCCCAACAATGTGTGCAAAGGCTGCAGTCCTTGCAGACACGGTCAGCCACTCTGTCAAATATGGCTGTTATGTCATGCTTTTCTGTCACTGCTTTTGTTTCTGAAATTTCATCAAAGGTCTTGGCCATTTCGCAAAAAGCCTTTGAAAACTTATTTAATTTATCAACGGTTATCTCCTTGATTCTAACACTATAACCTTTCTTATCGCCTTTAGCAGCTAGACTCTTATCGAACTTTGTTACAACTGCATCCATAACCTTTGCAGGAATAAGCATAAACAAAGCAATGGAAACGATAATTTCATACAAATATAGCAATACCTCTGTAGATCCATTTGTATAAAAGGTCAGCAAGGCATTACCCATAAGTACACCTACACAGGAACCGATTTTCCCCATATTTTTTAAAATACCCGCCAGTAATCCACAAAAGGCATATGAAGCAATAATAATGGGTGAAGAACTGGATGATATACTTATTACAGTTCCGACTATTACTCCTATGGCAGCACCATTTCCAGCACCCGTCCTATAACTGAAAATGAGTATTATCAATATACACAGTATATTTTTCAGGCTGACCCCAAGCATATTCCAATCTCCCAAGCCTCCTACCGCAAGAGCACAGGCAATGGCAATACTCAGAATTTCTTCGTTTGTAAGCTGATACCGTCTGGAGGGATTCCCAAGCACCTCCAGTACATTTTTAAACACAAAAACCAGAGCAAAAATAATAAAGCCGTTAATAATGGATTTTACAATGTCATACATTAAGAAGCCCTGTAAATACGTCAACAGCATTTCTGGTATAAGAACGCCTATAAGAGCTATTATACCGACTCTTAAGGGTGACCCTGCGCTCTTCTTGAAAGGTATGTTTATTGCATTAAAAAGGAGCATTGCTACAACTGCTGTATATATCTGAACCGTAGCGCCGGAGGTTAACATTCCGGCGAATATTGCTATCGAAATCATTATTCTGTTAATATTTAGACCCAAGGTTGCTGCGTATAGTGCAATACCAAAAGGCATTAGCCCTCCCAGCAGTGATATCCTGCCCAACAAAAAGGCTGCAGGTAAAATAATAAGATTGGTTTTATTAAGATAATCCAATACAGCTGCGGTCTTACTGGACTTTCCGGTATGTTGAGCTGCTGAATTATATCCTCCGATTTTTTTGTATGGAAGCATTTCTGACTTCATTTGTATGACCCCCTGTGTTTGTCTTGTGTTAACTTGGCCGTGTCATTTAGCATGCAGAATGATTATAATTCAGTACCGGGAAAATTTTCTGTCAATTTATGGTAATTATTACTAATATAATTTTGACAGGTATCCGCAAAAACCTTTATAAATTAAACATAAATTAAACTCTTTAGGACCTGCGTTAATAGAAAGAGTAAAGTTAGTCCACTTATATTTTGCCGTCTGTTGTCGAAAGGTTTTTAATAAATTTTTCGTTTTTTACTGACTGTTACATAAAAAAAGACCCATATACGGTCTCTTAATTAAAATATTTATATCTATTGCATATTATTTGTTAATTTTATAATGCAAATATAAGTATCAATCAGCCTGGGGTCCAACTACTGGCTAATAACTCATCTCAGGCCTATTAGCTTTTACTAACTGCTTTTTAAAATCAGACTGAAAAGGAATCTTACAAGGGGCTGGATAAAAAACAGCTGTGAGAAAAATGCAAACGGGAAATTGAAACAATTTTCTGTAACCACTGCGTAAAAAATTCTGTGGTAATTCCATTATAGAGTATTGTTGCTATAAAGCTCATCATAGGACACATTAAAACTACTGTTGAACATATAATAGCAGTTGTAACAAGATAAGGCATATCCTCTCTTGGGCTAACCATCCTGAATGTGATTTTTAAGGAAAGAGGACCTGCAACAAATAGCTGCAGTAAAATGGCAAAAACGAACTCAATGGGAACTACCTTTCGTGAATCGATAAATACCTGATTTAAAATCCCTTCTTTCTTTTTTTTGTCACCCTTATTATCCTGACAATAGACTTTTTGGGCAACAAAAAAGACACATCAGCGCTTGTACCGTAATCAGATTTACGTGCAAAGCACCACATGTGTCGTTTCATTTAAGTTTAATATTTAATTGCTGAAATATTGTAACATATTTATTAGTGAATGGTCAACTTTAGAGTTACAATAACTCATAGCTTCAAGAACTTATAGGTTTAAGAATTCTTTCATCACATTGCTGACCTCAGCTGCCATTTCCTCCTTTTCCATTTCACAGAAAATCCTCAGAAGAGGTTCTGTTCCCGAGAAGCGGGTTATAATCCAGCCACCGTTTTTAAAGTACACTTTTACGCCGTCCATGTAGCTTACTCTGTCAACCTCATAGTTAAAGGCAGGGAGCTTTTTCTCGTCAAACAATAGCTTCATAAGGCGACCTTTCTCTGAAAAACTAAACTTGAAATCCTTCTCTGTCATATAGGAGCAGCCGAAGTTCTGATGAATCTCGTCTAGCAGCTGTGACAGACTCTTTCCTGTTACACTGAGCAGTTCAATGAGCAGGCTGGCTGCAAATATTCCGTCCTTGCCACTAATGTGCCCCCTTATAGTCAGACCTCCGCTGCTTTCTCCGCCGATAAGGCAATCATATTTCTCCATATTCGAGCTTATATGCTTGAAGCCAACCGGGACTTCATGGCAGGTTTCCCCGAAGCCTTTTGCAATTCTGTCCAGCAGATGTGTAGTTGCTACATTGCGGACAACCCCTCCGGTCCACTTCTTGTATTTCAGCAAATAGTAGTACAGCAGCGCCAATATGCTGTTAGGGTGGATAAAGATACCCTTTTCATCAATTATCCCTAGCCTGTCGGCATCGCCGTCAGTGCCTATACCCAGGTCGTAGCCCTTTTCCACCACCATATCCATCAGGCGCTGCAGCGTGTGAGAGCTGGGGGATGGGAGTCTGCCGCCAAAAAGTGTATCGTGCCTGTCGTTGATTATATCCACTTCACATCTTGCAGTTATCAATATGGTTTGAAGTGAGGTTTTAGATACTCCGAACATTGGGTCAAGAAGTATTTTAAGGTTTCTGCCCTTTATGGATTCCATGTCGATCATATTGATAATAGTATCTATATACTCATTAAATGGATCAATTATTTTTATAAGCCCACTTTCAATACCGCTACAAAAATCTATTCTCTTTATTCCACCGACTATTCCACTATCTTGATAACTGCAGTTTACAGTAGTTCTGTTACAGCAGTTTATACCACAGTTTATACTGTGTTGTATATTCTCTATATACTTTTCAATATTTGCTGTTACTTCTTCTGAGGCATCCCTGCCCCCTCTCGAAAACACCTTTATTCCATTGTAGTCAGCTGGGTTGTGGCTGGCAGTGACAGCTGCACCGTAACATGCGTCTGCTCTGTTCACAGTAAACATCACCAGTGGTGTAGGTGACACCTTTTCTATAAAGAGAACCCGTATCCCATTCCCGGCAAGGACCTCGGACATCCATTTTGCAGCCTTATCTGAAAGGAATCTCCTGTCATAACCTATAACAAAACCATTTTCGGTACAGTTCTGCTCAATCATCATATTTGCAACAGCCTGTGTCAGCAGTTGTACATTCTGTTTTGTAAACTCCTCTCCAATAATTGCTCTCCAACCACCAGTTCCAAATTTAATCATACGTCCTCCTTATCCCATCACAACCTCAACCTCATTAATCGTTCCGTCAGGCTGCGGAGGTATTGCTTCATTTACTATCTGACCGTTCAATTTGATATACTTGATTCCCTTTTGTACCTGATCAGGATTTTTTACCTTTATCTTAAATTCTGCTCCCCTCCAGCTTCTGCTTGCCTCAAAGCCCTCCCAGCTTTCAGGTATGCACGGGTCTATTATCATTCCGTCAAAGGATAGTCTTATACCCAGTATATACCTGGTTGCAGCAAAGTAAGCCCAGCCTGCGCTCCCCGTAAGCCATGGGTGCCTTGCTCTTCCATGAGCAGAATGATCTCTTCCCATGATAAACTGGCAGTAGGAATAGGGCTCAGATTCACGAATCTCTATTATGTCATTCTGATTATAAGGAAGCAGCGCATTGTAAAACTTCATAGCTCTATCTCCCCGCCCCAACTTGCATTCAGCAACCCAGGCCCATGGATTTGGATGGCTGAAAATAGCCCCATTTTCCTTGACTCCCTTATAAACCCTTGTTACAAAACCGATGTCATCGTTAACCTCGGAAAATGAAGGGCTGTTCAAATGGATACCAAATTCGGAGTAAAGATATACGTCAACTGCATTCATACACGAAATAGCTCTATCTTTATCTGCCACACCTGAAACCACAGCCCAGGTGTTTGATTCCAGATGGACTTTTCCTTCTTTGCAGTCTTTAGTACCTATCTTATCACCTTTTGCAGTGATACCTCTGATATACCACTGTCCGTCCCAGAGTTCCCTTTCACATGAGTTTCTGACTTGCTTAGCCAGCTTGCCATACTTCTCCAAGTCCTCCTCTCTGTCAACAAATACTGCAGCTTCAATAAAAGCTTGTAATGCCCAGTAGTGCAGGAAGGAAACCATGGCACTCTCTCCACCGCCAAGATTCAAACAATCATTCCAGTCAGCGCGCAGACCCTTACAGATACCTGTTGCACCTACCTGCTTGGCCGAGAAGTCCAGAATACGTTTCATATGTTCATAGACTGTTGCCTCACCACCGTCTGCAAAAGCCACCATTTCATCCAAGAGGTTTACTTCTCCAGTTTCCTTGATATATTCACAAATAGCCGGTACAAGCCATAAAGCATCATCTGAACAGGTGTCCTTCAAGCCATGAATCATATTAGACAAATCTGGTTCTGGAACAATTGTAGGCGACTTGACCTTAGGTTTATTTTTCTTTTCTGGATCAAACCAATCCGGGTCAAAAAGATGTAACCCATATCCCATATTTACTTGTCCTCTGAGAAGTTCAATAATTCTTTGACGGCACTTGGTGGAATTGGAATGCGGAATACACATAACATCCTGTGCAGTATCCCTGTATCCCAAACCGGTTCTTCCTCCCACCTCAATAAAGGAGGCGAATCTTGACCAGACTACATTAGTTTCAGCCTGATACAGATTCCAGATATTAAGCATGGTATTCATACCTTCGTTTGGCGTATTGACTTGAAGAACTTTTAATTTCTTATCCCAATAATCTTTTAGATTGGAAAAAGCCCTATCAACATTTTTTATGTCCGAATATTTATCCTTAATGATTCTTCCGTTATCTCTGTTGCCTTCACCCAGCATATAAATTATTCTTGCCTCTTGGCCAGGTTCAAGCTCAATTCGTTTATGAAGAGCTCCGCAGTGGTTTCCTCCCAGTTCGCTGCTTCCCGAGCACTGTCCTGCCTCAACTGATGCAGGATTGGTTTCGGTTTTGTAAGAACCTATGAACTTATCTCTAAGGCAGTCGAAGCTATCTGGTTCAAAATTTGAAGCAAAGTATTGATAGGCTCCAGGCTCATAGAAGAGATCATATTCAATAATGCCATCCTTGTAGCTGGAACCTGAGCAGTATAGACTCATCTGGTAGTTCTGATTATCGATTTCTATTTCATGGAAGGAAAATTCACAGTAAGAAAAAACACTTAGCTTTCTTTTTCTGCCAGAGGTGTTTCTAAGCTTAACATCCCATAACTCTACATCGTCTTCTATCGGAACAAACAACGTTTGTTCCGCATTAATATTACTGTATGTACTGCTGAACTTTGAATAAGATAGACCATGCCTGCACTGGTAGTGCTTCATATCTTTGCCGACAGGCTGCCAGGATACAGTCCAGTAATCTCCTGTCTCATCATCTCTTAAGTAAACATAATGTCCGGGTCGGTCCAGGGGAATACTATTGGGTCTGAAACGGGTTATCCTATGATGCTGAGCACTCTTATAAAAAAGGTAGCCGCCCGCGTTATGGGATATAACAGCACACATATCCTTAACACCGAGATAATTGGTCCATGAAACCGGGACGTCAGGCCTTTCAATTACATATTCTCTATTTTCATTGTCAAAATAGCCGTATCTCATTAGATACCTCCCCAAGCTTTAAATTTTAAATAGGTAAAATTGATATTGATAACACTAACACTGAACTTCTAACCTTTATCAAAGAGAAAACTTTATCCTTTGACCGCACCTGCTGTCATACCTTTAATTACATATTCCTGAGATATAAAGTATAGTATCAATACGGGCAATACGGTTATGAATATAGCAGCCATCATTGCGCCGTAGTCTGTACTGTACAAACTCTGAACCTGTGAGACCAATACCGTAATCGGCATGTTTCTCTTGCTGAGGTAAACAAGAGGAGTGAGCAGATCATTATATGACCACAGGAATTCCATAATTCCAACCGAAACAAGAGCAGGTATCGTAAGCGGAATAGTAATTCTTCTGAATATGCCGGGGATGCTACACCCATCTATTAACGCGGCTTCCTCCAGTTCTTTGGGCAATCCTGCCATAAAGCTGGTCAGCATAAGAATGGCAAAATTCATTAATCCTGCTACCTGCGGAATTATTACTGTAAGGTATGAGCCCTGAAAACCTTCAAATATGTCGCCGATGTTTTTCATAATTACAAAGTTTGGTACTATCACAGCAAACTGTGGTATAAGCATACTTGCAACAAGATATGCCTTTATGGCCTTTGTAAAGCGGAAATTGAACCTTGCTAGAACGAATGCCGCCATACTACCTAATATCAGTATCAGAAGCAATGTACTCCCAGACATTATCAGGCTGTTTTTAAAGCCTCTGAATATATTATTCTCCGAAAACCTTTTTAAAGTTTCAAAATTCTGAAGTATTGTTCCATTATCGAAATAAGCCTTTGGCAAAGAAAAAGCACTACCGATAATTTCATCATTATTTTTAAATGCATTGATAAATATCCACACCAGAGGTGCTATCGTTGATACGGCCCATAAGGACAAAACTATATACGTAATGATTTTGGAGCCTTTTACTCTGAAGACACCTCTTACAGGTATCAATTTGCTTTTATCTTCCATATCCGCTCCGCCTCTCTAATAAAGTTGTTCTTTTTGCTGTGCCAGTTTATTTGTAACTACGTAGATTATAAGTCCAAGAACTATAATCAATACTGAAATTGCACTTCCATAGCCCTGGTTATTATAAACAAAGGCCTGTTGATACTGATAGGTACTTAGTAATTGGCTTGAATCCAATGGCCCGCCACTAGTCATAACATAGACTATATCAAACACCTTCAGAGAACCGGCTATTACCAAGCCAAGAGATGTAACTATTACTTCCTGAATCATTGGAATTGTTATATAAACCGCCTTCTTAATACCGGTGATACCGTCCAGGTCGGCCGATTCATATATATCTGTCGGAACATTAGCAATGGCTGTAAGGAATATAACGAAATAGAATCCAACGTATTGCCAGAGTACCGGAATCAAAACCAGATACATGGCACTTTTCTCAGTTATCCAGTTGATCTTTTCAAATCCGAAAATACCAATTATATTGTTCATTAAACCGTAATCATATTGGAAGGCCAGATAGAACATAAGACCTATAGCTGAACCGGATATAACCACTGGAAAGAAGTAAACCATTCTGAAAAATTTAAACCCTGTTTTTATTGAATCAACCAGAACAGCAAGGATTATTGCAACTCCTACCTCTACAAGCACACAGCCAACCAGAAGTATTAGAGTATTAAGCAGTGACTTACCTATTATGGAGTCAGTAAACAGTCTTTGGAAGTTCTCCAGACCTATATAGTTAAACTTTGGTGACCATTCCGAATAATCGGTAAAGCTGTATTGAATTGTTTTACCCAGTGGATAATAAAGAAAAATTGTAATCAGAAGTATCGCTGGAGAAAGAAATATAAGTAAATATTTTTTGCTTTTGAGTACCATAAGGTCTACCCCCTATTTGGCTGTTATTATGAAACATGGTGGTTTCCCACCATGTTTCATAATAAGCTTAACTGTTGTGATATTTATTTTACAAGCTTTTGGGCCTCTTCCAGCAATTGAGCTGAAGTCTTTTTGCCGGTCATAACATAAGGGAGGTTTTTCCAAATATGTGTAAATGCCTGCTGACTCATTGTATCTCCTACAGGACCTGTAACAACCTTAGCGTTGTTAAGCATCTGAATACCAGCGTTGAACAATGGAGTTGCTCCTTCAACCTTACAGTTAATGGCGGGAACACCGCCCACTTTAAAGAACTTACCGGCTCTTTCAGGTGAAGTAACCCACTTAACGAATTTTACAGCTTCGCCATTAGATTCCTTGTTTCCTTTATTAGTAACATACCAACCTGTACTGAAGCCGGAAATTGTTGATGAAAGTTCTGCTTTTCCACCCGGGAGAAGGTTTACCGGCATAACGGATGTATTTTCCCCTTCAAGTGCTGCTGCAGACCATGAGCCCGAAATAAACATTGCTGCCTTTTTATCCTTCATTAACTGTTGACATGCAGTTTGCTTGATAGTTAAAGCATCCTTAGAGAAAGCATTCTTTTCATATAATTCCTTTATTCTGTCGAGAGCAGGTGACCATGATTCGTCGAAGGGCTTGTCATGGCCTTCTTTTCCACCCATTGAAAGCAAAAAGGTTTCTATTAAATAATGAGGTTCTTCAGAAAAGGAACAAGCTATAGGTGTGATCTTGAGTTTATTAAAGGCATCAACAGCTGTAAGCAGTTCATCCCAGTTTGTTGGAACTTTTATATTATTTGCATCAAAAAGATCCTTATTATAATACATACCTTCCCAGAACCCTATATAAGGGAGCGCATACTGCTTTCCATCATACTTTACATAGTCAAGAGCTCCTTGACCGAAGTTCTTGCTCCATTCAACATCCTTGGAAAGCTCATCTTCCCAGGTCATAAGTTCACCTGAAGCCACAAGTGGTTTCCCTATTTCACCAGTAAAAGCATACGCCACTGCAGGTTCGTTCCCTGATGCAAAGTCTGTATTTATTTTAGTTTTAAAAGCATCTGATGCAGCTGGAGTTGAGTCATCAATGATTTCAACATTCGGATTTGCCGCAACATAATCCTTAATTGCTTCCTGCCAGGCTGCTGTCCAGGTGTCACCGCCTGTAAAGAATGAAGATGCTCTGAATTTAACCTTTCCTACAGGCTTTGTTGATTCGCTTGCAGCTGCTGTGGTTGACGGGGATGTTGATTCTGAAGTTGCAGCTGGTGTCTCAGTGTTGCCGCATGCAGCAAACAGTGAAACGGTCATTGTTGCAGCCACCATGGCGGCTACTGTCCTTAAACTCTTCTTCATTTATAAATCCTCCTTAAAATTTGATGATATCATTACCGTGTGTGTGGCCCTTTATGTAAATTTGATAAGGCCTAGATGATATCTTACTTGTATTATATTTTCTACTCTGCTTTTATTGAATGAGATAATCTTGGTATTAATTGTTCAATTTTGGCATAGTAATATTTTTTAAAGGATTTTCGTACAACCATGTGTAATACTACAATATCATAAATATTAGCCATACATAATGTGCAAAGTCATTATATATGGCTGACTATTGTGAAGCACTCTATTCAGTATCGGAAAATAAGTATCATTTTAAAACATCCTATAATTAAGGTGAACAATGATTAATATACTGATAAAAAAAGTATCTGCTAAGTTAACAATTAAAGCAAAGCTAATTATTATATGTATAATATTTTTATGCTATCCGACTATCATAATAGGCTATTTCGGTTATAAGAACGTTTCTGAAAATCTAAAGGAAAAATCCTTCAACTATTCAAAAGCTACCATTGATGAGCTTTCAATGATATTCTCTGAGCAGCTCGAAGCTCTTAGAGCCTTTTCCTTTCAGATTTTATATGATAATACTATTTATGAAGCAAACAGTGATATTGAACTAGGCAAAAATGACTATTCCTGGGAGGTAAGCTTCAATAAATATCTTAAGGCCAATCTATATTCAAAGTATGAGTTTTCAGAGTTGTCCGTCTACTTTACCTCTACAGAGAAGCTGTATCAGGTAAGCAGGACAAATACTGTAAATACCTCCTCCGCCTATATCTGCACTGATTTAATTAAGCGTGCTAAAGCCGGCAAGGGTACTCCTGTATGGGTTGTTGAGCCTAATGAGAACGGAGTTCAGGAAATTTTCCTGACAAAGCTTGTTCTATCTCCAAGCGGCAGCGGCAGTGAAATAGCACTGGTGGTATTTAAAATTGATCAGTCGGAATTGTTTAAAACCTTCAAAAACTTTGAGCATATAATGAAGCATAATTTAAGTGTTTTAAGCCCTAATAATATTGAGATTTACAGCTTCAGTACAGGAAAACAGAGTATTGACCTTTCAAAGCTACAGCTCAACGGCGATATCCAGGAAATTTCAGAAACCAGAATCAATAATGACACAATTTATTACATATGCAAAACAATTGAGCCGTCAGAGTGGAAACTTGTTATAAATATTTCATCAAATGAGCTTCTGAAGGATGTTAAGAGTGATGCAAGCATTGTTATAATTCTATGTCTTATTGGCCTTCCTATAATTCTAATGCTGATTAACTTCCTGTATATTGATATAATTCGTCCATTAAATCTTCTTATTAAGAAAATGTTAATGATTGAGAAAGGAACTATTGGGGTTTCAATTGATATTAACCGCACCGATGAAATTGGCTACGTTATAAGATCCTTCAACAACATGTCACAGCAGATCTATACCTTGATAAATAAGGTGCTAAAAGTGCAGCTTGCGGTAAAGGACGCTGAAATAAAGGCTTTACAGGCTCAAATCAACCCTCACTTCCTATATAATACACTTGAAACTATCAACTGGAAGGCCAAAATAAACGGAGTTGAGGAAATTAGCGATATGGTAGGAGCACTCTCCTGTATAATTGATGCCAATCTAAACAGGAGTGGAGAAAATACTATAGTACTCCAAAAGGAAATTGAATATATAAAAAATTATAATTTAATAATATCAAAGCGTTTCGGAACTAAAATCTCCTTTGTTATGAACATTTCCAAGGATACTCTAAGATGTAGAATTCCAAAGCTGATAATTCAGCCCCTGATTGAAAATTCTGTTTATCATGGGCTTGAGATGAAAAAGGGCAGGGGAACTATAGAACTGAACATTTATAAGCATGATGGAATTCTGCATATAACCGTCAGTGATGATGGTTTGGGAATTGCCTATGATACTTTGTCCCTACTAAAGGCCAAAATGGATGAAGATATTAATAACAACATTGAAAATGAAGTGTATGACAATTCCAAAATAGGTGTCATAAATGTCCACAAACGTTTAAAACTTCTCTACGGGGATGAGTACGGACTAATAATCAACAGTACACTACGTGAAGGAACTGCTATTATGATAAGAGTTCCTGTTGAAGAGTAATTTCCTGATACGAAGGATACAAATTTGATTTTGTATATGGAGGGGAACAGGCAGTATGTATAAAGTAATAATAATAGACGACGAAGAAACCATACGAGAAGGCTTACGCTCGGTTATTAACTGGGAGGAGCACAATTGTACAATAACCGGCGAGGCCGAGGATGGTGATGAGGGTGTACAAATGATCACCGAGCTGAAGCCTGACATAATCTTTACTGATGTCAGAATGCCTGGCTTAAACGGACTTGAAATGATATCAAAAATCAAGGAGATCAGATATCAGTGCATTGTCATAATACTCACCGGCTTCAGAGAATTTGAATATGCCCAGCAGGCTATAAGTCTTGGAGCCTTCAGGCTCTTATTGAAGCCCACTAAAATCGAAGAGCTGCTTAATACCATAGATGATGCCGTTGCAGAGCTTAAAAAGCTGGAGTCAATCCAAAATGAAGTAATAAATCTGAGGACAAAGCTTAAAGGGTTTTACGGCATTTCACAAAACTCTGGGGAAGAGGATAATAAGCTAGTCAATACTTCAGATACATATT
This sequence comes from Bacillota bacterium, assembly GCA_023431385.1. Classification (GTDB taxonomy): domain Bacteria; phylum Bacillota; class Clostridia; order Acetivibrionales; family DSM-1351; genus Ruminiclostridium. Next base: position 28,638 of record JAEYWA010000013.1, read on the forward strand.
CAAGTTCAAAATATCTTGTAGCAAAAGCCATTGAGATTCTAAAACAGAATTTCTATACTGAACTGGATTTAAAAGCAGTTGCAGACCAGCTTTATATAAGCACCTGGCATTTAAGCAAGCTATTAAAAAAGGAAACTGGAAGTAATTTTATTGATATTCTTAATGAGATAAGAATTGAGGAATCTAAAAAGCTCTTATTGTCTCCTCAGTTCAAAGTTTATGAAATTGCTGAAAAAGTAGGTTATTCAGATGTACCCTATTTTACAAAGCTTTTTAAGAAGCATACGGGACAGACTCCCATGGAATATAAGAACAGTATGTAAGTCGGTGCAAGGGGCTGACTGACATAAAGCTTGAATATCTTGATAATTTATAGATAACATATAATAATATGATACACCATAACAGGAGTAACAAATCATAAAATACAAGGAGCTTAGCATAATGAGGAAACGAATAACTGATTTTTTACTGATTAATCTAGGATTACTTTTGGTAGGCATCGGTATTTGTCTGTTTAAAATCCCCAACCATTTTGCTACCGGCGGTGTCAGCGGCTTAGCCATCATATCCACCAGCTTCTTTCCCAGAATTGATGTTGGGCCTATGATGCTCATTATTAATATTTCTCTTATTATTATCGGGTACTCTTTTCTCGGCTCAGATTTCGGTTCAAAAACCGTTTACTCAAGCTTTGCTCTATCAGGTATCGTATGGCTTATTCAAAAGGTATTTCCTCTGAATCAGCCCTTAACCAACGATATGCTTCTGGAATTGGTGTATTCTATAATTTTTCCAGCTGTCGGCTCGGCAATTGTTTTTAACTGTAACGCCTCAACCGGTGGTACTGATATTGTTGCAAAAATTCTAAGCAAATACACCAAGCTTAACATTGGTAAAACTCTTCTCATTACCGACTTCTTAATAGCTCTTGGTGCCGGAGCGGTTTTTGGTGTAAAAATCGGTTTATACTCGGTACTTGGTTTGATAATAAAAGCCTTTATGATTGATTTTGTTATCGAAGGCTTAAACATCAGCAAGCAAATGATTATTATAAGCTCCAAGCATCAGGAAATCCGTGATTATATTGTAAATCAACTCAAGCGCGGTGCTACTATTTATAAGGCCGAAGGGGCATTTACACAACTTCAGGAAACCGTTATATCCACCATTGTAAACCGGAGACAGGCACTTAAGCTGCGTTCTTTTATAAGAAGTATAGATCCACAAGCCTTTATCACAATAAGCAATACCTCTGAAATTATAGGCAAAGGCTTTAGGAACATCGATAACTGATATACTCTCAGAACTTCAATCTTCCGGTATACCCCTCTATGGTATCACCAACTCAGGTATGAGCAACTGATTATTAATCATATAAAAAATAATACAACAAAAAAACAAGACCTTCCAAACCGAATGTCTTGTTTTCTTTACTGGTGGGAACTATAGGGCTCGAACCTATGACCCTCTGCTTGTAAGGCAGATGCTCTCCCAGCTGAGCTAAGCTCCCAAATTGGTGACCCATAGGGGACTCGAACCCCTGTTATCGCCGTGAAAGGGCGGTGTCTTAACCACTTGACCAATGGGCCATAAAATAAGCGATAGAACCTATCGCTTAACTGGTAGCGGCGGTGGGATTTGAACCTACGACCTGCCGGGTATGAACCGGATGCTCTGGCCAACTGAGCTACGCCGCCATTTGCTTTGCCCGTTCTCTAACGTGCTTTTACATTATACATAACAACTATCCTTTATGTCAATAGGGTTTTTATTTTTTTTTGAGTCTGTCCAAAACCAAATTGTGGGAGTATAAAAAAGTAGCTAAGAGTGCTATTACTCCCGTACAACCTATAGAAATGTGTTGCACACGAAATGAAATATGACTTGCCTTCAGCTGTTCTTATTTCATTTCTAACCATGCTTCCACATTTCAATAGGTTGTACTCACGTAATATCACATTGATTACTTTTTGTCCTTAATCATTATGCTTTGATGACAGTACTCAAAAAGAGGTGCACACGAAATGATACATGACTTGCCTTTCAGCTGTTCATATTTCATTTCTAACCATGCTTCCACATTTCTATTTCTGAGCCTTAGGGCTTGAGAACACTGTTAAGTTTGTTTATTACATCTTCTTCAAAATTCCTGATATAATCTCTGATATACTCAACAATTGACAAACTGTCATCTTCAATCAGAGGGGTCAGGTCTATAGCGTAGCTGAGGGCGTCGGACTGATCAACACTGTGGGAAGCTGAGTAGGTCGCATTTGCCAGCCTTCTACCTGAGGTAGCAAGATCATACCTCTTGCCTCCTGCAATCTGTGAATCAAAAACACCTACCAGCGCTGCTGAAAGATTTGGATGTGCAGAGACATCAAATATCACCTTCTGTGAGTCCATAACCCAATCCAGGTTTCTCCACACCTCACAGCCGTATAGTTTTTTGGGTCTCAGCTCATTTGGCAATTCACGGATTGCTTGAATTACCTTTGTGACGACGCCCAAATGTGTATCGTGCTTGTCGGCCGGATTATGTGTATATATAACCTCAGCTCCTGCCTTTTGTATAATGCCTTTAAGTTCCTCGATTATTTCTCTCGAACCGGCCGACTTAACCTGGGCGCTGGTATAGTCCAGAAGCGCCAATGCAGAATACTCACCGACATATGCAGCCTTTTTCTGCTCCACTCTCCTGATCTCCTGCATAGCTTCATCCGAGTAGTCTGCATATATGCCATTCCTTGCACTACCAGCGCCATTTGTTACTACAACCGCGCCAAACCAATTTTTATCATTTCCGAAACACCTTACAATGCCGTCATAGGCCATAATTTCAATATCATCCTGATGCGCTGCGATGGCAAGATGGGTAGTTCTTTCAATTCCAGAATCTATATCCTTCCCATCAGGAATAAACCATTCCGCATTCTCATTATTGAGTGTCATAGTACCCCCTCCTCACTACCTTGTTATGGTGACCTTGTTCAAACCTCTCGGTGCGTCAGGGTTTAACCCCTTCAATAATGAAAGCTTACAGGCAAACATTTGTGCAACAGCAACATTTATAAAAGGCGACACATAGTCACTTAAATTCTTTGGAATTTCAATATTACAGTCTCCTTTTAAAAGTAAATCATTATTGTTTGATATAACAAGTATATCGGCTCCGCTATCTTTTAGTTTATCCAGCATCTCAGAAATATCCGCTGTTGACGGTCCTTCTGGTGCAAATACAATAACCGGCATATCCCTTTCAACCATAGCAAAAGGCCCGTGATGAAAATCCGAGGTAGCAAAGGCCTTTGCCCTTATATAAGTAGTTTCCTGTATCTTAAGAGCTGATTCCAACGCAATGGAGTAATTAATGCCTCTTGCAAGTATAAAACACTCCTTCATAAATCTGTATCTTCTTACTACTTCATTTATTTTTTCATAACTGCTAAATAGCTTCATCATTGTTTCTGGTACCTGTTTTAATTCCTCCAGAAGTTCCTGACACTTAGCCCATCTCGCTATAAAGTTAATAAGAAGATAAACCGTTGAAGTAAAAGTCTTTGTAGCAGCAACACTTTTTTCAATACCGGTATCACAAAACAGGTGGAACCGGGATGTTGTCGCCAAAGGTGAATCTGTAAAATTTGTCACACTCATTGTTACAGCCCCCTGTTCGGCGGCTGTCCTTACAACCTCTATAACATCGGCAGCTTTGCCTGACTGGGATATTCCAATTACAAGAGAGTTCTTCATATTAACATGTTTATTATACATTGTTATTACGGAAGGTGCTGCCAGAGATACAGGGATACCCACAAGAGTCTCAATTGCGTACTTTGCATATACCGCTGCATGGTCCGAGGTACCTCTTGCAGCAATTATTACTGTAGATATTTCTTTTGCGCTCAGTTCCTCCAGCAGTAAGTCAATAACCTTATTGTTTGATTCTATTGTTTTTTTCAGTATCTGGGGCTGTTCCATTATCTCTTCCCACATTTTCGTCATAGTAACTACCTCCCAATTAGTTATTTAAGTATGAAATCCGAATCAACCGGTATATAGGTATAGTTGTATATACCACTATACCTATATTGTAATTCAACCCCCGACAAAAATCAATCTATTTTAAAAATATATTTAAGCAGGTCTTCAGCTCCCTGCTTGTTATACCGCAACGCTGTTTATTAACTACTGATTACCGGCTGCCCTTCTTCTACTCAGCTGCCGGCTGCTCCATATAAATTCTCACACTATATTTGTATTTATCAGCGCGGTATACATCTCTTTCATAGAAGAGTTTTCTTCCTTCCCTGGTATAGCTTGTACCTGATATTTTGAGAACCGGAATACCTGCTTCAAGCATCAGCAGTTGCCGGCTCTCCTTATCCGCTTTTATTGCTTCAATATTATTATCAACGTGGCTTATTTCAACGGAGTAAGTGTTTTTAAGCAGATCATACAAAGACCTTGTCAGATCCAGCTTATTTATATCTGGACAAAGCTTTTCAGGCAGGAATACCTCTTCAACGGCAATAGGAGTATCATCTGCCAGCCTTAGCCTTTTAACGCGAAATATCTTTTCCTGAGGTTCAAGCTCCAGCGCCTGTTTGACGTCAAAACAATCCTTGTCTTCAGAGAATTCCAATACTCTGGTATGTGGAACCATTCCAAGCCTTTTTACGGTTTCAGAAAAGCTCATTATATTTCTTTGCTCAAACTTTACTTTATTAACAAAGGTTCCTTTCCCCTTTTCCCGTACAAGATAGTTTTCCGCAGCCAGCTGATTGATTGCCTGTCTGGCTGTCATACGACTTATGCCAAGATTCTCAGAAAGTTCTCTTTCAGAGGGTATGAGGTTGCCCGAAGGATACTCACCCGACTTTATTTTTTCAAGTATTAAGTTTTTCAGTTGAAAATATACAGGCACAGGGCTTTTTTTGTCAATAAACATTACTGCCTCCGATTTTTTATATTTATTTAACACGACACACTACTCATTATAACGCCAACTTTCCCAATATTAAATATCAATATTTCAATGAACATGACAAAATGGAATCCTATAAGGAGCTCTGTTGCCTGTGTAAACACAATGCAAAAGCAAAAATCCTCATGTTTTAACCTACACGAGGACCTACAATTTTCAGGAGGAATATATTTTAAGACCAGCTGGCGGAACGAGTCCACCAGCCAGAATGGATTGTTTTTACAATACAAATTTTATATTATTAGATATAATAAGTATATGTAAAATTTATAAAAAATTTTTCCTTGTTATTACGAGAATATTGTACAGTTTTTACCTAATGAAATCCAGCACTTTAGTCTCCACCAAATACTGCTACAAACTGTTCCATCAGGTAGAACTTTTTCCCGTTCCATTTAAGCACACTTTGTACATATCCAAGGGAGTCTGCATGATACCGTCCTGCGATACTTTGAAAACCAAGGAGTTCATAGATACCATTCCCATCGAAATCAACGGGGTATAATCCGCTCAGAGGATCAACCCAACCCTCTATGGGCTGTTTCAAAATACCTTCCGGAGTATATAATTCATCAAGGTACTCCCTGCCCTTATATGTAATATCTATAATAAATACTTCATCAGTTTCAAGGTTTTTCACTTCAACTTTATAATTATTTCTAAATTCAACCTTATAATTATACCGTTCATTGTATTCCTCATAGTCAAAAATTTGTTTCAATTGATTGTTTACATTGGAAAATATGTAATAAAAATATATACCTCCACTCCCACCCGAAGCTATGCTTACCATAATGTCCTTTATCCTGTCGCCGCTGAAGTCTAATAAATCAATTGCAGGCGAGTATCCTGAATCAGATTTGAGCTTTGCCCTCTGCTTTATTCCTGTCCTTCCGTCTCTTATGACAAGAGCTATGTTCTGAATATATGCACTGTTGGGTGTCCTTGTTCCTGTAAGGTACACAAAATCTCTAATATTGTCACCGTTAACATCACCATATTCACCGGTAATAATATTGGGTTCATTATTCATTTGGTCAAATCTTTCGGTATTATACATCTTACCCTCCTACTTCCGTGTCGGTTATTGAGTCCACGACTCAGCAAAAAATTAAAGCCAATAGGATTTCACCCATATTTACAAAACACTTGCTTACTCCGCTAATACATAATATGGAGTGCTTTTTCATTGGTGATTGATTATGCTGTTTTTACCTTGTTGAACCTATCGGTACAAATACTTTATAATAGAAAAAACGGTATTAGCCATATTATGGCTCTGGAGGTTAATATGGAGGCTCATCATCAGACCAGTATAAACATATATACGGGACATTTACCGGTAAACGTATTTAATACTGATGTCCAGGACTTTCCGCCTCATTGGCATGAAAGGGTGGAAATAATTTATGTTTTGGGGGACGAACTTAAGGTAGGCTTGAACAATTTCATTTATACCTTACATAACAGGGATATTCTCATTATTAATATGGGAGAGATACATTATTTTTTAATGCAGCCCCAAAAATGCGACAGAATTATCATTCAATTTGATTTGTCACTGTTTGAAGAGATAGCAAACAATATTTCGGGCAGGAGACTGCTGAATCCACTGATTACCAGCAGTGCCCCCAGAGAAAGTAAATCGTTCTCTGTTCATGAATACTTTGAGCATAATATCCTGGATATTAATAAAGAAATCAAGAGTAAGAATTCAGGGTATGAGTTTTTCATAGCGGCGAGGCTGTGTAATTTGGCTGCCGGTATGATCAGGTATATACCCAATGAAAAACTCTGCTCCGCTGAAAAGAATAAGCAAATGGAAAAATTAAAGCTATTGGAGAAAATCACAAATTATATTGACAGTAACCTGAACGAAGAAATTTGTCTGCTGGAGGTCTCCAAATATGTTAATTTCAGTATGTACCACTTTACAAGATTTTTTAAGGAAGCAACAGGTATGACCTTTTGGACATACCTGAACAATTATAAAGTCTCAAAAGCAGCTAACAGGCTAATTAATTCTTCTGATTCTATTACAGAAATAGCCTTCAAATCGGGCTTTAACAGTATTAAAACCTTTAACAGAGTGTTTAAACAGGTAAGAGGCTGTTCACCGTCCGAATTTAAAAAAGCAATATTTGAGTAGTATTTAGCAAGCATTGGCGAGAATTTTTTGATATGTATCGTATAATTAAGACATAAAACATCTTTTATAAAACAATTTTAATAAACTATTTTTCAGCCATAATGCGGCGGTTTAGGAGGTTTTATGTCCTACAAAAATTTCACAACATCAATTTTTTGTACTGCCTATGACCTTGAGATATTAAAGAAAGACAATTTATTTGAGGAGTTATATAATTTTTTCTCAAAGCATATTGATATTGACAAGGTATATCTTGAAACCTATCGTGGCACCTCATATCTGCCCAAAGAGGATATGCTGGCCTGTAAAGAATTCTTTAAGAGTAAAGGTATTAAGGTTTCCGGAGCTATAACTACTACTCAGAAATGTGATGTTATCTGGGACTTCCGCTCCTTCTGCTACAGCGATCCTGATCAAATAAAGCAGTTAAGTGATATTGTTGCCTATACTGCAAGTATTTTTGATGAGATTATCCTTGATGATTTCTATTTTACAAACTGTAAATGTGATTTGTGTATTGAAACTAAGGGCGGTAAAAGCTGGTCTGATTTCAGAACGTCGCAGATGGCTGAAGTATCTAAAGAAATAGTTTCAACAGCAAAAAATGTCAACCCCGGTATAAATATGATTATTAAGTATCCCAACTGGTATGATCACCACCATTTTACAGGCTACACCCCGGGAGATCAGGTCGGTATTTTCGATTCCTTCTATACAGGCACCGAAACTCGTGATTCACAATACACTCAACAAGTGCTTCAAAGGTATCATGGATATTTTATTATGAGATATTTTGAGAGCATAAATCCTGGTAAAAACCTCGGCGGATGGTTTGACACCTTTGACTGTTCCTTGAACGCATACGTTGAACAGCTGAACATGACCATTTTTGCCAAGGCAAAGGAGATTACACTATTTTGTGCAGGTATTCTGGCAACTGATTACAGCATATGTACTCCTATAGCAGGCCATGTTTTCAGTGAACTTGACAAACTGGTTGATAAGCTTGGGGTGCCAGTGGGAATTCCCTGCTATAAACCCTTCAAATCTTGTGGTGAAGATTTCCTCCATGGCTATCTTGGAATGCTGGGGCTGCCTTTGGAGCCGACTCCTGTATACCCTGAAAACAGCAAGCTGGTGCTGCTAACCGAAAGTGCTAAAAAAGATCCTGCCCTTGTCAGCAAAATAAAGGCAAGTCTGGCCTCAGGAAATAACGTTGTTATCACCTCAGGTCTTTTGAAAGTTCTTAACAGTGAACTGTCCGATATAGCAGAAATATACTACACCGATAAGAAGGCTCTGGTGAATAAATATGCAGTCACAATGGAAACCTGCTCCTTTAAGGACTATTATGACTCTCCAAAAGAAATATTGATTCCGCATATTGACTTTAAAACCAACGATACCTGGCAAAGGGCAGTAGGCATAGACAGCAATAACAACCACCCCGTTCTTCTTGAGAATAAGTACAGTAACGGAAAGCTTTACGTACTAACAATCCCTGATAATCAGGGTGACATATACAGCTATCCCGAAGGGGTTCTCAATAACATAAGAGAAGTTGCGTCAAAGGAACTGCCAGTACATATTGAAGGTCCATCCCAGGTGGGTTTGTTCCTGTATGATAACAATACCTTTGTAGTTGAATCCTTCAGAGATACAAACACCGAGGTTACTATTGTTGTCCATAAGGAAAATGCAGTACTTCGCCAGATTGCCACCAACAGGCACCTAGCTGGTGCCCAGATAGACATGATACCTGGAAATGGCTTAACCTATTTCAAGATATTCCTGAGACCGGGAACCTATAAAATTCTCGCAATAGAATAATTACTTAACAAGCTTTATTAGTGGGTTAATCAAATACCCATTAATGTATATGTAATATATGTGTGTGTGAGCGCTCCCCGAGCGTGCAAAAATCCGTGCTCTTCCCAGGCACGGATTTTTGCACGCTCTGATATAATTTTTCCGATGAAAGTCATGTTTTCACATGGCGGACCATACTACTATTAGGCTACTCCACCGATTTAAGGGACTCTATCATGCTTACTTTCTTCAACCTGAAATGCATCACTACATTTACAAGTACTGCAAATAAAACAGTAAGTGCAGCAGCCATCAAATAGCTGTACCATCGGATTTCTCTGCCAAACATGACAACATCGGTTTCTGCAGTTTCCAGAACAAATCTATTAAGCATAATTCCTCCAAGCAAACCCAAACCGACATTAATAATTGTTAAAATAATATTTTCCCGGAATACGTACTCGGAAACCTCCAGGTCATAAAACCCCAGTACCTTAATACTGGCTATTTCCCTGATTCTTTCGGTTATATTGATATTTGTAAGGTTATACAGTACTACGAAGGCCAATGCTCCTGCTGAAATTATCATTACAAAAACAATACTGTTCAGGTTACCTACCATATCGGAAAAACTCTGTTGGTTAGCTCTTGTAAAGTTTGTCTGAAGTACTGCCTTCTTATTGGCAAGCTGTTCGCCTAATCCATCCTCCGCCTGCTCAGACACTTCTTTCATTTTAACCAGAATGCTGTTTAATTCAGCCTTCTCTTCAAATTCTTTTTCATATAGAGTCTTTGTCATATATACATAATGCAAAGCATAATTTTCGTTGATTCCGGTCACTTTGACCTGAATATTCTTAAAGTCGCCATCCTTTATGGTAATTGAATCCCCTACTCTTAGATCCAACACCTTTGACAACTTTTCGCCTATTATTACCCCTTCATCTGTCAGCTTTATTGGCTCTTTACCCTTCCTTTCATGAACCGAAATAAATTCACTTAATTTCTCATTGTCCCCGGGTACTATGAGATTAATTTTTTGCCAGTTCTCGCCATAGCCGGCATCGTAATTCTTAAGCCTTACATTTAACATTTTTTCAACGGTGTTATTGGCTTCCAGAGAATTAAAGACTTCCTGCCTTTCCTGTGCCTTGGCGTTCTCATCCAGAATGACCATAGCATTGAATTTAAAAACTTCCCCGTACTGTTTTGGAACTATGCTGGAAATTGCATCTCTGATTCCAAAGCCGGCCAACATAAGGGCAGTACAGCCTGCCACACCCAAAAGAGTCATAAATAGCCTTTTTTTGTATCTGAATAGATTTCTTACAGTTACCTTACTAAAGAATTTAAGTCTGTTCCAGATAAAGGGTATCCTTTCCAGCAGAACTCTTTTCCCCATTTTTGGTGCCTTGGGGCGCATTAATGACGAGGGTTGCTCCATCAATTCCTTGTAGCAGGCAAAGTATACGGCCAATGAGGTGCAAACCAGAGCTCCTAATGTTATCCAGAACATATAATCACCCCTGAGCGGAGTAATTGTAGGTGGCAGACGGTAAAGCATGCCATATGCATTCCCTATAACAAAGGGAAACAGTTTTAGCCCAATAGTAAGTCCGGCCATACTTCCCGTGATACTGGCAATAGCTGCATATACAAGATATTTTGAAGCAATAGCAAAATTTCCGTATCCTAATGCCTTGAGGGTGCCGATCTGCGTCCGCTGTTCCTCCACCATTCTGGTCATGGTAGTAAGGCAGACAAAGGCGGCTACTACAAAGAAAAATACAGGGAATATCCTGGCTATAGCATCTACCCTTTGTGTATCCTCAAAATATGAGGCATAACCCGGATTGTTGTTTCTATCCATTATGTACCACTGAGGTTTTTTAATATCGTTAAGCTTTTCTTCAGCCTCGGCAAGCTTTTTTCTTGCATCTGCAAGTTCCCGGTCGGAATTCTCTTTTTGCTTTCTGTATTCTGACCAGCCTTCCTCCAGCTCTTTTTCGGCAGCATTCAAATCTTCGAACGCTATTTTAAGTTTAGCAGCACCACTTGCACTTTGTTTTTCGAAAAGTAGCTTTTGTTCGGAAAGTGCCTTTATCCCCTGGTCAAGCCTAAGCTTTGTTTGCTTTAGTACTTCTTCGGTGGCTGCTGCCTGATCTGCAGGGAGAAAGGCCTTATTTTGTTCAAATGCCTTTAGCTGCTCGGAATACTGCTTTATCCCGTTCTCAAGCTCAGCTTCCTTTTTATTAAACTCAGCTTCAGCATATTTTATTTTATCGGCAGCCAGCCTTTTTTGTTTTTCAAGTTCCTGCTTCCCGGTATTTAGTTCTGACTGATGCTTATTCAGAGTTTCAAGCGCTTCCGATAGCTTTTGTTTTTGTTCTGCTTCACCTTCGGCAAGTTTTTTCTTACTATCATCAAGCTTTTGTTTGGCTTCATTGTACACTTCTTGGTAGCGTAGCATTTCACGGCTTTCAGCTATCTTTTCCAGTTTTTCCTTATGGGCTTCTATATAATCCTCATAGTCCTTGCTGAAAGCAGATAAATTTTCAGTAGCCTTTAATGTAAGGTTTATGTCGGTGTATACCTCCATATTAAAGTCCTCTTCCGGTATGACAGCATACATTGCTACCGAACCATTCCCAAGGCTTGAGTTTCCCTTCTCAAAGGTAAGATAGTACGGTGTTTCAATGTAACCCACAACCTTGTAGCTGTCCCTTTTCAGATACACTGATATGTCGTTATCCTCCTTGCCAGAAGCTAAAGTTATATCTTTACCGATTGTTATATCTTTTTCGGACGTACTGTCTTTTTCTATAGCACATTCTCCCGGCTTTTCGGGTAATCTTCCTTCAATCACTCTATATCTGTTCAGATAACCCTTCTGATCTCCGGTAGTCTTTTCAAGTGGAATGGAATGTATCTTTGCAACCTTGTCCTCAGATTCTGTTTTCACAATTGCATCAATTGTATAGGAGGGCATTATCTCTTTAATATCTCCACCCTTTTCAACTGCGGCTATATCATCCTTATTAAAGCCGTATGTAGATACCAGCCTCATATCCATCAGCCCATAATCATAAAAATATTTATCAGCAGTCAGCTGCATATCGGGGCAGGTAGCTTTCACCCCTGCAAAAAAACCCGTGCCCAGGGCGATGATGGCAAAAATAGCTATAAAGCGGCTTCTGGTCCGCCATAGTTCTCTCAGTATATCTTTTAAATGAGCGTTTTTCATATAACTCCCCTTCAACTCTCCTTCTTATCGTGGTTGTTTTACCATTCAATGTGCTCCACACTCGTTGGGTTGTCATTGATTACCATGCTCTCTACCTTACTGTTCTTTATTTTAATTACTCTATCAGCCATTGGGGCTATTGCCATGTTATGAGTAATAACAATTACCGTCATCCCGTTTAACCTGCAGGTATCCTGCAACAGTTTAAGAATACTTTTACCGGTAGAGTAGTCAAGTGCTCCTGTAGGTTCATCACACAACAATAATTTTGGCCTTTTTGCAAGTGCTCTTGCTATGGCAACACGCTGCTGCTCACCTCCTGAAAGCTGAGCAGGAAAGTTGGACAGCCGTTCACCGAGACCAACCTCAACAAGTATCTTTTCAGCATCGAGAGGGTCCTTGCATATCTGTGATGCAAGCTCCACATTTTCCTTTGCAGTAAGGTTCTGAATCAGATTATAAAACTGGAATACAAACCCAATATCATACCTTCTGTAAGTTATAAGCTGTTTGGGCTTAAATCTATTTATTTTTTGCCCGTCAACAATTATCTCTCCCTCATCACAGGTATCCATGCCGCCCAATATGTTAAGAACCGTGGTTTTTCCTGCACCGCTAGGTCCTACAATAACAACAAATTCTCCCTTGTTTATTTCAAAATTTATACCATTAGCAGCAGTAATAGTTACTTCACCCATTTTATATCTCTTATACACATTTTTGAATTCGACAAACCCCATATAAACCTCCAAATTACGTATTTGCATTAAGTATCCAACAGTCTTTTGCCATGATGTTATCAGTCAGGACCACCCGCTTAGCGGGTGGCTTGCACTAGCCCTATAAGGGCATGTTACTTGCTTGAGCCTTAAGGCTTACCGAATAGTTCGCCAACCGCATACATTTACTCGCTACCGCTTAAGCGGCCGGTTACTTGCTCTTCTTTTCTTG
>JAEYWA010000028.1 GCA_023431385.1 Bacillota bacterium
TGTGTATATACTGTATATGTAACATATATAACAGTATATACATTAAAAGCGGAGGTTTTTAGTGAAAATAATTATATCGAATACATCCGGATTACCAATATATGAACAAATTAAGGATCAGATAAAGAGCTCTATTTTATCTGGAGAAATTGAAGAAAATGAACTGCTTCCATCATTGAGGCAGCTAGCCAAGGATTTAAAAATCAGTGTTCTTACAACTACTCGCGCATATACCGAACTGGAGCAGGAAGGTTACGTAACAAACGTCCAGGGTAAGGGCTGCTATGTTATGGGAAGGGGCTCAGAGCTAATTCGGGAGCAATTGCTCAGGGAAACTGAAGATAACCTCTACGCAGCAATAAAGTCGGCCAAGAGAGCAGGCGTAGATGGCGAAGAACTGGTAAGGATGCTAAGAATACTTATGGAGGAGGAAGAAAAATGAGTGATGCAGTAGTAATCAACGGGTTATGTAAGGAATTCAATACTTTTTCACTGGATAATGTAAGCTTTTCATTGCCTGAGGGCTATGTAATGGGATTAATTGGTCCCAACGGAGCCGGTAAAACCACCACAATAAAGCTTATGCTGAACATGCTTAAGAAATCATCAGGTGAGATAAAAATTCTGGGAATGGATAGTATAGAAGATCAGAATAGGATAAAAGAAAATCTTGGTGCTGTGTTTGACTCAAATTATTTTGTACAGGACTGGACTGTCAAGCAGGTTGAAAAATCTATTGGTATCTTCTATTCCTCCTGGAACACTGCACAATTCCAGGAAATGCTCAGAAAGTTCAAACTGGATCCGAATAAAAAGGTAAAAGAGCTTTCAAGGGGTATGCAAATGAAGCTTATGCTGGCGTGTGCATTTTCTCATGATGCAAAACTGCTGATACTTGACGAGCCTACCAGCGGGTTGGACCCTGTTGCGAGAGACGAATTATTGGACATAATCTCAGAATATATTCAGGACGGCAAGCGCAGTGTGCTTTTTTCAACCCATATAACCTCCGACCTAGATAAAATTGCTGACTATATAACTTTTATCAATAACGGAAAAGTCTTTTATACCGGCCCAAAGGATGATTTCGTTGAGGGTTTCCGAATGGTAAAGGGCGGTAATAATGAGCTCAGCAATGAAAAGGAACATAAATTATTAGGTGTCCGCAAGTACTCCACAGGCTTTGAGGGGCTTATTAGAACAGCAGATAGTAAGTACTTCAATAATCTAAATATTGAGCCTGTTTCAATTGAGGATATTATTATTTATACAAGTAAAGGAGGCATTAATAATAATGAATAATGTATTAAAAATGCTAACACTGGATTTTTCCTTGATAAAACCATATTCAAAGTCTCTGCTGATTGTTTTTTTAGCTCCGTTAATTGTATTATACAGTACTCAGGATTTTGTTTCAGGCCTTGTGATATGCATGAGTATTATGGCAATGACTTCTAACTATGCATTTTCGGTGGCAGAGAAAAATGATCTTAATCGTTTATACGGTTTGATACCTGTAACAAAGAAAGATATTGTAAACGGAAGATACTTGTTTACGGCACTTGCAGGGATTTTTGCAGCTATCCTCATGACCGTCCTTAATATATTGATTATGTCCGTTGCAAAGATATCATTCTCAATAGAGGATTTAATTGTAGCCTTAAGTATAGGTCTTGGAATATACATGTTTTTTACGGCAATACAATTACCCGGCTTTTTCAAATTTGGAGCTATAAAGGGCAGGTTCATATCCTTTATCCCCTTTTTAGGACTGCTTCTGGTAAGTGCTATTGCGCAGGGTCTCAGCCCAGAAAGCCTGGATAAGTTACCTGATATCGCAGTTCTGAATAGCCCCTATTCCCTGTTCGTAATATCAATTTTACTGGATATAGTTTTCTATGCTGTTTCAATTGGAATTTCACAAAGAATCTACGACAGGATGGAGCTCTAACAACGAGGTACACGTGGAAAGTCCACTTGTTCACTTGGATGATGCACTTGGAAAAAGAAAAAACTTGAATCCCCGCAGGTTTCCGTGTAGAATAATATATGCTGAAGTTAAATTAATACTATGATTGATTAATTTTAATAAAAGCTATTCGCGGAGAGGTATCGAAGTGGTCATAACGGGGCTGACTCGAAATCAGTTAGCGAGCAATCGCACGCGGGTTCGAATCCCGCCCTCTCCGCCACAATTTGTCCGAAAACCCTTGATAATCAAGGGTTTTCGGCGTTTTACAAAGGGAAAAGACGCTGTATTTGAAAAGGAAAATTCAAAATTGGCGTCTTTTTTGAATTTAGGTAGAGAAATAATAGGGCTATCTCCTACATAGAAGCAATTAACTTTTTGACTCCCACCATATTTATTGCTCTTCTCATATTGTACACAAGGAAACTAAGCCCCAGTTCGGCTGTTGCTTTTTCTTTTCCCTTACATAAAAGATAGTGTGCACCATGATACCATTTAACAGTTCCGAAGGGATGCTCCGACAAGCACATTCGCTCTTTGATTTTTGGAATATCCTCTCTTATCCTGAGAACAACTTTTTTTGCTGGCGAGTAATCCTTGCGATCAAAGGTATGGTTAAATGGGTTTATTGGGATATTTTCAGGGGTTGGAGTAAGCTTACCTCTTATACTTCCATACATTCTTACAGGCACATATTTTGTTTCCGGCCCGAAGCTAACTGTCTTATGAGACTTTGAAGCAGTACATTTGTTGGAACATTGCCTGCAAGCATCCTTACAGGCATAAATGGTATTTTTTTCTCTCATTTTTGTTTTTGAAAGGATCTTACCATTGGGCAGGTAACTGTTCCATCTTCATTCCGTAAGAAACAGCTAATTTCCGATTGACCCTGTAGCTCTACCTCTACGACGGTATTTTCATAGCAAGTCGGAAGAACTCCGGCAGATATACACTTCTGTATGTCCTCCGGTTTTATAGAATTTCTCTCTTTATCACTAATTTCAGCTTCCACATAATCTATTGTATTTAGCCTTTCATGCTTATCGTACTTTAGGGCTACATTGGGTACAATTCCGTTTATGACGCAATTTAATATGTCTTCGCGACTTTCATAACCTTTGTCCGCAACAGCTTGAATTGTTTCAACCTCAAGGGTTTCCTTGGCTCTTTGAGCTACTTCCTTCAACAAACCTTGATCCGTATTGTGATTAGTTACTTCATATTCTGCAATTAAATGGATACCTTTATCTACTGCTGTCTGGACATTATAGCAGCAATGAAATCCGTCTTTACTGTGCATCCTGCGAGCTTCAGGGTCAGTGAGCAGAAGCTGTGTTTCTCCACTCTCCAGCAGTTCTTTCAGGTACTCCTGGTATTTTTCCTTCCGCTGGGTTAATTCCTGGATAGCTGCTTTAATCCGATCAGGGTTCATTGTATCCGGCTCGGTTTTATCTTCTTTATCCATTTGGGAAAGGATATTTTTAATGGTAATTTAGCTGTTACAGTGTTCTTATAATCAGAAAATGTAAAGAGAGGTTAAGGTATAAAACCTTGACCTCTCTTTTGTTGCGTTTAATATGCTTGAATATATTGGCAGTTTATTCTATACTTTCATTAACGATTTATAGTTGAAATAATATACACTAGAGGTGTAATGATGAGTAGAAGTACTATCGTTTTTTTAGTCCTCACAATTGTTCTAATCCTCAGCGGTTGCAAAGTTCAGCCTGAGAAAAATGTTGAAGAAGTATCGAGTACGTTGAACACATTGAGTTCGTCAAGCATCGAGAAGGACAATATTTCTGCGACCTCTAAAATTTCAGGTTCAGAGCCTGCGCCTTCTAGTGCACCCACAATCACATCAGAGAGTATGAATCAATGTACGGACTTCACGGTTCAGGGTGGCAGAATATATTTTTCCAATAAATATGACAATGGGACACTTTATAGGATAAACATCGACGGCAGTGATAAGCGCAAGCTGAATGATGATTGTTCATCGAGGTTTTGTGTATCAGGTGACCAAATATATTATGAAAACAGTAGCGACGGCTCAAAACTATATTCAATAACGATTGACGGCAACGACAGACGTAAGTTGTCTGATGATAAACTGGTTTCAATCTTTTGGAATGTATATGATGGACGAATATATTACAGTAACCATAATGACGCTGACTGTTTATACAGCATAAAAGCCGATGGGAGTGATAGGAAAAAGTTGAGTGACGACTCTCCTTTGTATATGAATGTGTATGGAGACAGAATTTTCTATTATGGCTCAAAAGGTAATAAAGGTATCTACAGTTTGAAAACGAATGGAAGCGAAAAAATAAAATTGTCCGATGACGAACCTTTTCGTATTGTCGTAGTAGGCGATTGGATTTACTATCCAAATACCAAAGACAGCTACAAACTTTATGCCATGAGAACTAACGGCAGCGACAGACACAAGGTAAGCGACGACTATGCACCAAATATGAGTGTAGTTAATAATCGGATTTATTACCAAAAAGGGGACGATTGGAGAATTTTCAGCGTTAAAACAGATGGTAGCGATAGACAGTTATTGTCTGATGACCACGGGGATAGTTTTTCTGTGTGGGATGGCAGAATATATTATATGATAACCGGCGCTAAAATATATTCCATGAGCACAGGCGGTGGCAATAAGCAGCTGCTAGCGGATTTATCCAGTAATGCTTACAAGGATGTAACATATGAGGTGAGTGACCGTCTACATAAGGATATGCCAGAATACCGTTTTGTAGCCAAGGGAATGACACGATGCACAGAAAATTCTGAAGTAGGTTTCGTGATGGGAATGAAAGTCCTTGACGAAAATGGGCATCTCATCCTATCGGCAGATTTTTCAGAAGCTTCTGGTGATGAGGTTCTTGGCAGTCCTGTTTACAACCAGATGATGGACACGATGGGTTTGCATATTGTGGATGTAAACTTCGATGGCTACAAGGATGTGATTATCTTGAACGACTTTTCCGGTGCCCACGGCAATACTTGGTACAACTGTTGGCTGTGGGACCCTAAAACATCTTCGTTTGTTGAATCTAAATCGTTTGCTAAAATTTGTAATCCTGCACTTGATTCGAAGAATAAATGCATTTACTCTGCTGGTGGCTCAGGTGCAGAATTTTGGGGCGGTTCTATTTATAAATATATAGATGGCGAATTTATAATGACAAACAACTTGGATGCCAACTCGAAAGGATTGACTGAAACAGAACTTGTAAACGGCAAAATGGTGGTTGTCCGTAAAGTGTCATATGACTCTGGGAATAAGTCTGAGGATGCTGAAAGGCAATACTATAAAAAAAGCGAGCTTTGGCAACTGGGTAATCCGCGTTGGTATATGGTTGGAGGTCATAACGCTGATAAATGGCTGGATGGATAAATGACAATTAGTGGTTCTTCTTGACCATTAGTGTGTTGGTCTGCAACCCCCATTCCCCTTGCATAAGGCTGCTAGTAGGTTGAGAAGACATTGTCGGATAGAGCAGCTTTAAGCTCGAGTGTTCCTCGTATTGTTCGGACGCAATTTTTGAGAGTGCTTAGCAGATTTTGAACAAAAAGAAAAAAGCCCCTGCAATGGCGAGAGCTTATGAGGATTATATCTTAAACACGAAATTGTTTTGTGGTCATGACAGATAAATGATGGTGGGTACTGGCGGCACAAGTAAGAGCGGCAAGGTTCATCATTATTCATACAAAAACGCAATACGCAAAAAGGGACAGGGTTGTAAAAAGAAAAATGTTCAGAAAAACTATATAGAGGATTTTATTGTAAATGAGGCACGGAAGCAGCTGACTGACGAGAACATAAAACTTATCGTTCAAGCAGTTTGCGAAGCGTCGAAGCGGGAAAACGACGCGCCACGTATAGCTGAGATAAAGCGAATCATTAAGGAAACCAACAAAGCTATTGAATTTTACTTTTAGAGCCTTTTCATTGTCTTTCCTGAAGTCTGTGATGGTTCTGAAATCAGGGGTAAGTTCTTTTAGAAGATAGAATAGCTCAATATTCCTTGTGCACTCTGCCATCAGTTTCCTGCTGCAACGGACCTTATTAAAGCAGCCATATACATATAATTTTGTAGTTTTCAAAGCTCTTTTTTTTTCCTCATAAGATTAAACACTCCTGTACAGCTTTCATCTGCACACCTTGTGCGAGTAACATACTGACACAACTAAGTCGCAGGTCGTGTAGATGAATTTTATTCAGACTCTCTGTCATTAATTTTTATTGAATTGAACTCATTAATTCATAAAAGTATTCAGATTCATGTGTTGTATAAAGCTTATACCAAGCGTTTAATGTTTGTGGTGAAAATACGTCTAGGGCCTTTAGGACATATAAAGTAAATTCCAATGGGGCTATTCCTGAAGCAGTAATTAAATTTCCATCAGTAACTGCAGGTTCATTTTTATAGTACTTTGCGCCTTTGTAATTTGAACACACCATTTTGAGGTATTCCAAATCATTACTTGTATGCACTCGTGAGTCCAGCAATCCTTTCTGAGCAACCCCAAATGTAGCTCCACAAATTGCCCCCACAAGAATATTTCCCCTTAAACACTGCTCTGTTATCTTCAATATTGATTCATGAATTGTTTCTGTCCATGTATCTCCACCTGGTAGGATCAAAGCATCTATGTTTTCAATATTGCATTCAGCCAGCTCAATATCAGGCAATATTTTTAAACCTCCCTTTGTAGTAATAGGAGTCTTATCAATACCCACGGTTACTATTTTTGATGGAGCTAATCTTTTCTTATAATATCTTCCTGAATTCAATTCAGCGGTTAAGTAACCTACTTCCCAATCTGCCATTGTATTAAATACATAAAGATATACGGTGTTTTTCATTTACATGTCCCCCTTTTTTAGCTTATCAAGCACTAACCAAACTTCCATTAGCGATTAATGTTTATCATTATAATAAAACAACTTCACTGACAACTACTGTCAGTGAAGCTATTAAAGTTGATAATATTCTATTAATTCCGATGCAACAGAAACAAGCTTTTTCTTTAAACTCTGGGGCTCGATTACTTTAATGGCCTTTCCATAAGATAAGAGAAAACAGGGTACATATTCATGAATTATTGTTTCGTCAAGTAAAAATACTGCTTGATTTGGCGTCCTATCTTTTAGATAATGACTTAAAAACCAATGAATGCACAAATCGTCCAGAACTTCTGATCTGCCACTGATAATTAATGAGATCATTCCATCCTTACTTGCCGGGTCAGGCAAAAGGTTCTGTAAAAAAAAATCTCTGGTAGAAAAGGCATCAGGTCGTTTAAACATTATTTGCGTCCGCTTTATCTGTAAAATCCGTTCAACACGAAAGCTTCTAACCTCATCCCGAAGATGGCAAAATCCGACTGTATACCATTTATTGTTCCAATAGAGTATTCCGTATGGGTCAACCACTCTTGACCGGTGATGTTCATTGTGGCCTGTACGGTATATAATTTCTACAGAGTACTCATTTGCTACTGATTGCTCCAGTTCTTCTAATGTCGTCTTAATAGAAGGGGCAATATCATGGTTTATTACTTCCAAACCAGCTAAGTGGCGATTTAGAATTTTTTCCTGTTCACGGTTTGAATACATTTTTAATTTTTCGGTTGCTCTGTTTAATGCCTCACTAAAAGGATACCCCGCTTCTTTTGCAAATAGGGCAGCATGAAGAAGTACTTTTTGTTCTTCAACTTCAAAGAACAAAGGCGCATTGATAAAATTACTCAATAAGCTGTACCCTCCATTATGACCAGTATCGGAAATTATAGGTACCCCACTTGCACAAAGTGCGTCAATATAACGATAAACAGTCCTTATATTTATTTCTAACTTCGCAGATATTTGTTTTGCAGTAACTTTTGTACCTGAATTCAGCATCCACAAGATTGCCAGCATATTATCGTTCTTTGACATAATTTCAGACCCCTTTTTCTACGAAATATCAGTATTTAAAAGGCAAAGATTCTTAATGCTATTCAAATAATTATAACACTAAATGTATTAAAGAACAGATGGTGAGTGTCTGATGTCAACGTAAGCCAGTTCATAATTTTACACTATAGTCAATGAAAAACTTGGTACGGTCATACCTCCAACGTTTTGACATCCCAGCTTTAGACAAATCGTCCTTAAGTATGTTAAACTTGAAGTAGGGGTTATTTATATATACAGCATTAAGTTGAGTATAAGTTGCCTTACAAAAAGCAAATATTAGGAGGACATCAATGAGAACGCCTAAGATTAGGGATGCCCAAGGAAATATTAATCCATGCAGTATTTCGGAAATTATCAAGTTAAACATTGGTGGAGTTGAGCAATATCTGATGATACGGGGTAAAAGTATTCAAAACCCAATTTTACTATTTGTTCATGGTGGTCCGGGTGCAGCTGAAATTGGCTACATAAGAACATATCAAAATGCCATAGAAGAACACTTTACAGTTGTACGATGGGATCAAAGAGGAGCAGGTCTCTCTTATTCAAAAAATATACCTAAAGATACTTTTACTATAGATGTGTTCCGTAATGATTTAAATGAGGTTACTGATTATTTGATTCAGCGATTTAATCAGCCTCAAATTATAATCGCGGGACATTCATGGGGTACAGTTCCTGCAACTTATGCTGTAAAAAATCATCCTGATAAATACAGTGCATATATCGGCATAGGTCAGGTTGTTAACTCGTTGATGGCGGAGAAAATCTCGTATCGTTATGTCAAAGACCAAGCAGAAATGAAGAACAACAAAAAGGTTCTTAGAGCACTTGAGAAGATTGGAGAGCCGCCATATACCGATAAAGAAGCGCTCATACGAGCAAATTGTCAAGGAAGAATCGGTGGAGTTATAAAGACCAATCCACCTAAAAGTATTATTTCATCACTGATAGTATCAACAGAATATAATTTAATCCATAAATTATATTATTTTAGAGGTTCTTTATACTCTGCTAAAACTATGTACTCTCAAATTATGAAAGTAGATTTTTTGAATGAACTAAAACAATTAGATATACCAATATTTTTTATCGCCGGTAAATACGACTTTATTACACCAACTACTTTAGTTCACAAGTTTTATGATGAATTAACCGCACCAATGAAGGAATTAATTATATTCGAGAATTCAGGTCACCTTCCTCAATTGGAAGAACACGAACATTTTGCAGAAGTACTAGGTAAAATCCGATCCAAACTCGTCAAGATATAATATAAACTGACTACTTTTTTTTGTTTCGGTCGAATATTATGAGCATAGTTTCATGACGTGAAAGTGCCTGTTAAGCGCACACAAACGGGCTGTTGCCCAATGAACAAAATTTATTCTATGTGCAACAGCCCGTTTGTGTAATACAGAACATTGATGTCTGTCTGAGGAACTAGTTAAGTATACTTTCCAGCGTTCTAGACATGTTTGATAATTTTATTGCACTAGAATTCAACGATGAATAAAGGTGCTAATGGTAAAAACTTTAGACCTGTTTTACAACACTTGCATCAACTTGAATTTTGTTTTCTTTTAACCTGTTGTTATTCATAACTTCTCAATGCCATATATTTTCACAAAGACCATAAAATAATGGCATTAACTTGCCACCTCCTCCACAAGCTTCTTACAACCTTGTCAAATTATAATGCGATAATACTCTACATTAAATTCTATATTTCTACAAATATTAACAAATTCCTCTAAAGTAGGACATTTTATATATTTTTACTTTAAACTTCTCCAAGTATCCTCATTTAATCAAAGTGTGTATGTATATCCCAGTATTCCCAAAATAATACTTGCTGTTGGCTCGATTATTATTGACACTATCCCCCCGTGTCGGACCTTCATGACGTGAAAGTGCCTTTTGAGCGCACAAAAAAAGACCTCTACGATTTGTAGAAGTCTTTTTGGTGCGCCATCAGGGATTCGAACCCGGGACACCCTGATTAAGAGTCAGGTGCTCTACCAACTGAGCTAATGGCGCATATAATCTTTAAGAAAAGATTTACTTTAATAGCAACCTGTTTATTATATAAACTATTATTAGTTTAGTCAATACAAAAACTTGAAATTTATATGGATTTATATAAAAATTTTTAACAAAAAGAATTTATATAGAGAAACAGATTAAAGAATTTAATAAAGTTTTACCACTTTAGTACAGGATAATTTTTTACTACCTGCAAAAACTATAGTAGGTTTAAAAATATAGTTTTTGGGAGGTATTTAAATGGGTAAATCAGGATATAACGATGAAACATTAATTTACTCCGATGAAAAGTCACCCGGCTGTAATGAGTGTGGCACTGAAAGTCTAAATGTTGAGCTTTCTGATATGGCATCATATGAAAACTATTCCAAAGGTGTATCTTTTACAACCCTTGGCGACAAGGTTAAATTGATATACGACGGTCAGCTCGTAAAAAACGGAGCAAGCGGAGTGTTTGCTGTCGTGAACACTGTGGATGGCAAAAGCGGACAGAGTAGCTCAACCTACCCAATGAATAGTACCAACCAGCAATATTATGAGTTAACCATCCCGGCGCAGCGATACAGCCAGATAAATGTTTCGTTCAAGGACAACTCCAATAACTGGGATGATAATTCAGGAAAAAACTATAGTTATTACAACCAATAAAGAAGCAGGCAGCCGTCGAGCTGCCTGCTTCTTTAACATTGATTAATTATTATTCTTATGGTTGTGATTAATCCCTCTTGGTAACATAATAATGTGTATGAAATAGAAAACAATTCAATCCAGAAATATACTTTTTCTATTAACACTAAATTTATGTGCAGTTAAATGAATAAGTAGTTCCTCAATAGCTGAAAGTGTTGCAACGCTACATACTATGTACATCCAGAAACCTGGTAAATAATTGATAAGAAAAAATGGAACCAGCAGCAAAGCGAATCCAGCCACCTTATTTGACCAGGTATGGAGTATTGCAAAAGTTTTATATTTTATCAGAACTATTGTTATTGAGATCAGTCTTATTATAAAAATTAATATAATCCATAAAACTATAAGATCAGGAAAGCTCAGCATTGGATATAATTTAAAAAACAAAACTGCTACCATTACCGTATCCGCAGCGGAATCCAGCCTTGCACCCAGTTCACTGCAGGATCCCGTTTTTCTGGCAATAATCCCATCCATCATATCACTGATTCCACAAATAAAATATATAACATAAAAGGACATACTAAGTGGCACGGTGAATATTAGGCTAAATGATAGAATTATTCTGATAATGGATAAAGAATTGGGAATTACCTTAATCAACTTTTACACCCTGCCTTCTTGATTCATCTGAACCAACCTTCTCCCTGTCCCTGCTACTTTAATTCGCAAAAGAAAGAACAAGTTTGATACACTCTCCTTCATCAATTATTTCATTATTATTCAAATCACTGATCGCCACTAGATAAATATTCTCCTGAGGAAGTTCATCAAAGGAGTATTCGGTAAATTCAAAGGTATCAGCATCATACAACTGTAGTTTATCTATATTCCATGATGTATCTATAATGCTATTTTCATCCTCATCTATTAGCGTTAATCTACTATCATCGTCATCACTATAAAATAAATAGTGATGACCTTCATTTAATATGTACATAGAATCATATGCTCCAGCAGTGGCCATACCTGATCCAGGCACGAAATATGGGATATCTTCCAGCTTTGTTCCCACTTCTGCAAGGTCATAATAACTGCTGTCATCCAGTGCTGCCAATTGAACTACTCCTTCAATTGGTATAGAAAACCTCAATGAGAAGGCCTTTCTATCCAGATAAGCAGTTCCCTCTTCAATTGCCTTTATTTCTCTATCATATTGAAATACTCTAACACAAAAATCAGAAGAATGAGGTTGAGTTCTGAATTTCAAAACAAATGCCCTTTTTAATCCATTCCCAGAAGTATCCTTGACAGCGTTTGCCGGTATTGTAAGTACATAGTCTGTATCATAATCCAGCCTCTCCTTAGTCTTGATTATTAAGGAGTTGTTTTCGATAGTGACAGTAATATTAACAGGCTTTAGAGTAACGGCTAATTTAATACGTGAAAAAGTATTCCCCTTTAGAATATTTTCACTGAATTTTATTGTGATAGTTTTATCAGTCTCAACCATAAAGTTGTTAGCCGGGTCAGTTTGAATTACCGTCGGAACTGTTTTGTACTTTTTAGCGGCAAAGGATGTTTGGCATGTAAGAATTATAACCGACATTATGCAAATATAAGCTATGAGCTTTCTCATATTGACCTCCTGAGCCACTTTAGTGGCTTTGAGCTCACATAGCGGCCATAAATTGTAATAATATATTGTTCTCACATATACTAATAATGTTACCACAATATTCAACATATTCAAAAAAAATCTTATCCTTACACCTTTAACATAACACTCCAAGTCTGAATATTATGTATAAACAACATATTTGGAGTGAGATATTATGTTAATTATTCCGTTAGTAACTAACAATGCTGTAACTTTTAACCTCTGGTTTTCAATTTTTCTTATTACAATTTTTGTAGTGGCTCTGGCAGGCCCGATATTATATGAACATATCTCGTCCTGGCTTTCTTATAAGCTGGCTGCAAGAAGGTATTACCGTGCTGCCGCAAAAGACTACTCTCAGCAAAGAGACGACGATGACGGCGGAGGTACCATTGACGAACTGATTGGAACCGCCGGCTATGCTTATAATCCACAAAAAGATATCTTCTTTTCAACAATGTATGCCTGGCAGAGAAAGATGGGCTACTGCAGGCTATATGATGAGGCAGCGGCTCCCCTTGGTATGATAATAGACTGCGAGCCCATACGTTTTTCCTACGGAGGTAAACGCTGGCTGATTGAATTTTGGAAGGGGCAGTATGGTATGACTACCGGCTGTGAATTAGGGGTATATTCCAGTACTTGGCCTGATCTCAATATTCCCGGCGTTTTTGACGGTACCTTTTATTCCTGCGCAAGTAATAAAGATAGATTGAACATGGCGTTTATTCTGTATAAAAACGGTGAAAAGATAATGACTAGAAAGGGCAAGCACTGGTGGCTGACCGGCTTTAAACTTGGCGAATTCTCCGAGCCCTCAGAGCTGTCAATGGATGTATATATAACCCTTAAAAGCCGTAGTATGAGAGATGCCTTCCTTCAGAGTCTGAGAAAAGAAGGCTATACAGAAGAGCATTTTGAAGTTCGAAGAACCACCGTAGCATTACATTATGACAAGCCCCATACAAGGCAGCCTTACACTAGATCTGCTTCTACCGATAAACTCATGCTGGCACAGTTAAAGAGAAATTGTGAGATATATCAAGCTCTTACCGGGGGATTTACGAATATAAAGGATAAGGTTTTAGCAGTTAAAGAAGGGTCTCCCGAGGTATATGCAGAGTTATTCAAAATAGGTAAGCCTGCTTCAATTTTTAGTGCTTTCGATAAGATCAAGGGGTATCTGAACTTTGATGCTGGCCATAATTAGCACTCGAGTGAGGTGAACTATATGAATAAATTAGACAAAGTCACTCGTGTGTATAACAGGTCAGATATAATCCCCTTTGACGATTCCTCCAGATTTGTTTTTATGAGTGATTGTCACAGGGGGGATGGAAGCTATTCAGATAACTTTTTAAATAACAAAAACATTTTTTACTCTGCGTTAACCCAGTATTATCACAACAACTATACCTATATTGAGCTTGGAGATGGTGATGAGCTTTGGGAAAATAAACGGCTTTCAGACATAATGCAGATGCATAAGGATGTTTTCAGCCTCATGTCCAAATTTCATTCAGACCGGAGACTATACATGTTGTATGGTAATCATGACATTGAAAAGCGAAATTATAAATATGTAGAAAATAATATTCGGCGCTATCATGCACGAAGAGAACAGGATGACCCTTCAATATTCAATAATGTAAAAATGCATGAAGGCTTGGTCTTAAAACATAATGAGTCAAATGATAAAATTCTTCTCATTCACGGTCATCAGGTTGATACGCTCAATAGCACTCTATGGAGGCTGAGCAAATTTCTTGTAAGGTACCTGTGGAAACCGCTCGAAACCATAGGAGTAAATAATCCTACAAGTCCAGCCAAAAATTATAAAAAGAAAATAACAATTGCAAAATCACTTAGCAAATGGGTGATTAAAGAGAAGCACCTACTCATTGCCGGACATAATCACAGACCTTCTTTTCCCGATGTAGGTCAGGTTCCATATTTTAATGACGGTTGTTGTATTCATCCCCAAGCCATAACTGCTATCGAAATAGCAAACGGTAACATATGCTTAGTCAAGTGGAGTGAAAAAGTCAAAAATGACGGTACACTGTACATCGCACGGGATATACTTGGAGGACCAAACAGACTTCAGGATTACTTTAATTTGCTGAACAAGCAATAAAACACTTTATAAGGTATTCTACAATCAACAAAGTATTGATTTAAGAAAAACGCATATTAAAAAGAAAACATTTTATAGTATTGAGCAGCTGCAATCTTAATTATAGATGTTAAGATTGTAGCTGCTTCTTTATTCCACTGAATACTATTTTCGACGTAGTTATAGCCAATAGTAATGGAAGTGCCCTTCTAAAAAAACCTTTATTGTTTTTCAGCAACCGTTCTTTGTATTTTCTCATTACTAAAATTCATCCTTTCGTACTTATAAAATTTAAACCAAACACTCACATAATATATAGGCCTATACAACCATCCCTTTTTCGTTTTGGATGATAAACACGTATACCATATACTCCCATTAAATACTTAATATGTTTCAATTGAGAATATTCGCCTTATAGTATAATGTTAATATGGATAAGCTGCAATAAAAATTTCATTTGTTTTCAAAAAAGTAACAATATTATAATATTTCATCCTCTAGATTGCGCCCATGCTGGGCACAAAGTACTCCGATAACAGTATAACGGAGTACTTTGCGTTTTTTCATGTTTTGATTATAATTACTCTTTTCTGATTACTGGAAACAAAACACCTGTTTCAAGCTCCTCTGGATCAGATACACTTTGTTCATCCTTAATATATCTTTCAATACCGGGCCCGGAGACCTTATATTCAGGATGTACTGAAAGCCAGCTACAAATAGCATCATATGCATCCATAACCCTGTCGTATGGTCCTGTATGAGTAGTCGCAACACAGAGCTGCGCGGGGATATTCCTCACCTCTGGATGATCACCGGAGACCTGTACCTGAGCCTCTACATCCATACTTTCATAAGAAAATTCCTCTCCCAGATATAAAAGCTGGGTTGCTCCAGCTCTGGTGAGCCCCTTCTTTTTTATCTCCATATGAAGTTCGTGAAATAAATCATGAATTTCTCCAATATTAATTGTTTTTCGAATTCCGAATACCTTCTGCGGTGGTGTTTCCATTAATATAACGTGATATTTTTTCTGAACCATGCTTTTACCCTCCACTTTAATAATTTCATCCTCCATTCTGCGTAAAGTTTTCCTAAGACTGTGTAATTCCTCATATGCTTTTATTCTTCTGCTATGAATCTGCTGTACCAATACCTCTTGGGGCAGTAGAAGCAATTCTGAAATTTGCGCCAGCGTAAAGCCGTAACTCTTTAAGGTTTCAATTTTCAAGAGTATGGTCAGCTGTGAGGGGTCATAGTATCTGTACCCGTTCTCTGTACTAGTGTAAGCTGGGCGCAGAAGTCCTATGGCATCATAATGTCTCAGCATTCTTGAAGATACATGACTCAGCCTGGAAAATTCGCCAATGGTAAACATTAAAATTCTCCTTTCGGAAATAGGTTTGAACCGGTTCACTCATATACTACACCTTACCATATTGTTAAGGTCAAGTAAAAATTAAATTTTGCCTTAAAACTTTTTCTCTTAACCTCAGCTGAACTGGCACGTATCGATAGAATATTTTTTTTACAAAATGCAAGAATATCTATGAGGTGTTTTATTTATCACAGCTGGCACGTTTCTGCCACTAATGGAGGGATATAAAATGGCTAAAAAAGGAATGAGAAGACCTGATCCTTCAGAACCACATGGAACAGAAAGCAACCACTCACAGCATTTTCAGAAAAATGATGTAAGACCTGTCCCTGAGATTCAAGGGAAGGCTAAGACAGGAAATAAAAAGGCAGGTCAGATATAACGAGGTAGCAATAGATGTCTATGGTGTCCATCAGGACACCTTGACTTCAACCCTGTATACGCTGCTACCAACTGAATAGTTTGTAAACTATATATTGACAGCTAACAATATTCAATGTAGTATATTCAATGTAGAGTATGTAAGTTCTGGAATCTAATCAACTGTTGACTTGATATATCTCATGATAATTATAGGATATACACACTACAAATCACCTATTGAATGGAGTTAAGCTGTAAATGACAAGATTACTTGTACTTGGAATGTTAGATATTCAGCCTATGTCCGGCTACGAAATACAGCAGATGCTAAAGCTAAATGATTCAGAACGCTGGGGCGGCGTATTGATTGGATCCATATATCATGCATTGAAGAAAATGGAGCAGGAAAAATTAATAAAGGTGGCAAGTATTGAGCATACAGGCATGCGTCAGAAAGCAGTTTATACAATAACGGATTCAGGCAAAAACCATTTAAGGGAGCTGATACTGGAGGCTTTGAAAACCTCCTCGGTTCTTTACCCTTCAACTTTATATTCCGGATTGTCCTTCTATAATAAACTGCCTGAAGAGGAAATCGTTAAAGCTCTTGAACTTCAGAAAAAAAAGGTGGACAGTGAATATGAGTCAATGCAGGCAGGGCTTGAGTTAAAAAACTCTTGGATGCAGAATAACCTACCTCCAATGACTAAGCTGATGTTTGATAATATGTTTGGTATAATTAAACTTCAACAGGACTTTATAGATGAAGCTCTAAAGCTGTTAAAGACTCGGGACAAAAAAGAAGATTAGGCATTAATATCTCCCTCTTATGGAGGGAGAAAAAAATAAATTAATAGTCAACGTTGAATAATCAATATTAAGTATAACGAAGGAGAGATTTTATGCAGAATTTAATTGAAGCGAAGGGTTTGGTTAAACGCTTTGGAAACCGTGAAGCTGTCAAGGGAATAGATTTAGAAATTCGTCGAGGAGAGGTCCTGGCCCTTATTGGTACAAATGGTGCCGGAAAGTCAACTACAATGTCAATGCTACTGGGTATCCTGAACCCTGATGGAGGAAACGTAACCCATTGGCGCGAGGATTACCGCTCTCACCTGGGAGTTCAGCTTCAATCTACCCCCTTCTTCGAGGGGTATACTGCCGAGGAAAATCTGCAGTTGTTTGCAGCACTGTACAACGTGAAGCTGTCCAAGGCTCAGCTGGCAGAAGAACTTGAGAAGTGCGGTCTGTCTGAAACCGGGAAGACTCCGGCAATCAAAATGTCTCTGGGGCAGCAGAAGCGTCTGGCAATAGCGGTAACAAACATCCATAAGCCGGAGTTGATAGTGCTGGATGAGCCGACCGCAGGACTTGATCCTCGCGCCAGGCATGAGATTCGAGCCATGATCAGAAAATTAGCGGATGAGAAGGTTACCGTTCTATTTTCCTCCCATGACATGGAGGAGGTTTCACGTACGGCCGATAGGCTCATCCTGATGCATTCAGGCAAAATTGTTGTTCAGGGAGTACCCGAAGAATTATTGAAACAAAAGCAGGTTGAAAACCTGGAGGAACTGTATATGAAACTTACTGAGATTTCTTAAAAACTCAAATAAACTATAAGTGGTATCACCCATACTATATTTGGGCCACAATATGGCTCATGGAGGTTATTATGAAAACAATATTTAAATTAACAATGAAATTTGCTTCCCGCGATCCCTTTATGTTATTCTGGTCCATACTTCTTCCAATTGGAGGGCTTATAGGTCTTGGTCTTTATGTTAAAGTACCGGAATATCCCACTAAGCTGTTAACTGGTATGATGGCTACAAGTATAATGTTTTACTCTCTCGTTACAACAGCTTATGCTGTTTTGTCCAACCGTCGCAGGGGCGTATATAACCTGTTGAGAGTTACACCTATGTCGCTGTGGAAATATGTTGCTTGTGTAGCTGCCGCTTGGACTCTTATCTCCTTTGCCTGTGGCACTTTAGTACTTATAGCAGGTATAATTATCTTCAAAATATCTATTTCCATATCAGCAATTTTAATGCTTATACCTGTAGCGCTTATTGCAAACATCGGTTATGTATTGTTGAGTTTCATTATATCAAGTCTTAGCAATAATGAAAGTCAGGTCAGCATGGTATCGAATCTTTTGATTCTTCCTCTGATGTTCTGCAGCAATGCCTTCTATTCACTGGAAAATGTTCCTTCTTTTATACTGGCCATAAGCAAATTTAATCCTTTTCAGTGGTTTATATCAGGTTTGAGAAGCGCACTGCTTTCAGATGTATCAGGGTTCCTCTCAAGTTCAGGTCTGCTATTACTGGTTGTGGCAGCAGCAATGGTACTGGCAGTACGTACCTTCAGATATTCGGACTAACCCTTTGGCTATTCTGTTTTCAAGTATACTGAAAGCCTCACAATAAAAAATGAACTGACCTTAAGAACTTATCTTGAGATTCCAGTTCATTTACCATTCATACTAATGTGTTATTGTACGGATTTAATTAATATGGGCTTTTACTCCTACCATTATCTGGTATTAGCATGCACTTTACAGACAAACTTTCTGTTTTGTGTCTCCTTCAATTTTTCCAATACCATAACCATAACAGAAGGACTGGTACATGCTCGTAACTATAAGAGAGCTCAGACAATTTCTTTCTTCTTCACTCAATCCAAAATCCATTGTTCTCATAAAATTCTTTGTCTTCTCTTTAGCAATAAGCTTTATGGCTTCTCTTGTTCCTGCAAGGTCTTTTTCAAGCTTTTCTT
>JAEYWA010000035.1 GCA_023431385.1 Bacillota bacterium
TCACCGGGGTCGCGTAAAATACCTTCACTATCAAAGTAGCTTTCGCCGGGATTTCGCAAAATACCTTGACCATCGTAGTATTTATCTTTAAGGGAATACAAAATCATCACTCTTTCTGGAGTATTTATTTGTATCATTATAACATACTTTAACAAAGTCAGAAAAGGGTATTTTCCAATTTTCCATCCAAAGCTTCGAAATGAGACTTTACTGTTTATTTTAAACAGGTATCAAATTTCTTGGCGTGCACTAAACAACTTTGCGAAGCAAATTTCTTGATTACAGCAGTGGTTGTGCTATAATCAAATAAAGTTTTAGTACTTTTTACTTATTTTGAAATTAAAATTTTTGAGTATAGAGGCATTTGGAGGTTAGCTTGAAAGACGTCACTAAAGCTCATCATCAGAACTAACCTATGAAATTATGGCCGTGCGACATATTCAAAGTACCTATAGTACTTGATTGAGGTAATGGGTTTGACCGAATACCTTGAAAGCGCACATGGCAATTAATCTCCTTTATTCGCTTTATAGCGGATATGGGAGAAGACAAATTTCATTACATTTTGAGCCGCTAAAAGTGTCAAAGCCACCTTCGGTGGCTTGGGAGGTTAATATGACAGCTAATATCGATAACACATATGATATAGTTATAATTGGAGCTGGAGCAGTAGGTTGTGCTGTTGCCAGAGAACTATCCAGATATGATCTAAAGATAGCAGTACTTGAGAAGGAGAGCGATGTTGCTGCCGGAACCAGCGGCCGGAACAGCGCAGTTGTTCACGCCGGCTTCAATAACAAACCTGGTAGCCTCATGGCAAAGCTTTGCGTGGAAGGCAACGAAGGCTTCGAGAAGGTCTGCACGGAACTGGACGTACCCTACAAGAAAACCGGAAAGTTGATCGTTGCCTTCGATGAGAGCGACTTCGCCGGCATTGACAAGCTTATAGAGAACGGCTGCAAAAACGGTGTAAAAGGGCTCGAGTTCGTTGGCGCTGATGTGGTTAAAAAATTGGAGCCGCACGTTGGTGGTATCGGCGCCATGCTGTCTCCAAATACAGCAATAACGAGCCCTTTTATTTACACTGTAGCTCTTGCTGAAAATGCTGCTCAAAATGGAGTAAAGTTTTTCTTTGAAACAGAGGTTAACGGAATAACAAAGAGGGACGATCTCTTCAGACTTAGCGCCGGCAAAAAACATTTTTTCAGCAGATATATAGTAAATAGTGCAGGACTGTATTCAGACAGAATAGCATCGCTGGCAGGCGAGAAGGGGTATACTGTCTATCCCTGCCGCGGAGAGTACTTTATATTGGATAAAAGAACCAGCCAGTATCTCAGTATGCCTGTTTACCCTGTGCCTAGACCCGGTATTGGAGGACTTGGCGTACATCTGACACCTACTGTTGAAGGTAATATACTTATAGGCCCCAGTGCAGAATATATTAAATCAAAGAGTGACTACAGTGCTACAAAAAATGTAATGGACCAATTATTTAAAGAGGCTAAGGAACTGCTGCCTCCTCTTGAGATGAAACATATAATAAGAAGCTATACTGGCATAAGATCAAAGCTTGTAGGACCAAAAACCGGCGGTTTTGGGGATTTTATAATAGAAGAATCCAAGGTTGTACCCGGACTGGTCAACCTTATTGGAATTGAATCCCCGGGGCTGACTTCCTCTGTTCCTATTGCAAGAATGGTTAAAGATATAATTTTAAATAAGGAAAGTATTGTTGAAAAGAAAGACTTTATTTCAACAAGGAAGGGTATTGTTTCTTTTAGGGAGCTGACTCTGGAGCAGAAGGAGAAGCTTATAAAAGAGTGCCCTGATTACGGTGAGATAATTTGCAGATGCGAGGGTATTACCAAGAAGGAAATCCTGGACGCTATAAACAATCCTCTCGGAGTTACTACCCTGGCAGGTATAAAATATCGTGCAAGGCCAATGATGGGAAGATGTCAGGGAGGTTACTGCCTTACCAGAATTGTTGATATTCTTAAGGAGCAAAAGGGAATTGAACCCGAGGAGGTAACTATGAGAGGAAATGACTCAAAGCTGTTTACCGGTCGGGTTAAGTGACGAGCCTATGAGTTGAAAACTAAGAATTATGGAGCTTGAAGCTAAACAGTTTATAACAGCTGAGTAATTGCTGTGTTTGGCAGAAACGGAGATAGATATGTTAATCAATAAGGATTTGATAATAATTGGGGCCGGCCCGGCAGGGCTGGCTGCCGCAATAGAGGCAAGAAAAAGAGGAGTAGATGATATACTGATTTTGGAAAGAGAGCCTGTTGTGGGCGGTATATTAAATCAGTGCATTCATGATGGCTTTGGTCTGATAAAGTTCAATGAAGCCTTGACCGGGCCGGAATATGCAAAGAGGTACATAGATCAGGTGCTTGAAATGGGCATAGAGTTAATAACCAACGTTATGGTACAGGATATTAACAGTGAAAAGACGGTAACAACTATAAGTCCTGAAGGAATCAGAGTATATCAGGCAAAAGTTGTTATACTTGCCATGGGCTGCAGAGAGAGGACCAGAGGTGCTATTTGCATACCAGGAAGCCGCCCTGCGGGAGTATTAACGGCTGGTGTAGCTCAAAACCTTGTAAATATCAGAAATGTAATGATAGGGAGTAACATTGTTATTCTGGGCTCGGGGGATATAGGGCTTATTATGGCAAGAAGACTTACTCTGGAGGGAGCAAATGTATTGGCGGTAGTTGAAAAGCTTCCATATTCAAGCGGGCTCCAGAGAAATATAACACAGTGTCTGGATGACTTTGGTATTCCTCTTTTGCTGAGCCATACAGTCACTAATATAGAAGGTAAGGAAAGAGTAACTGCAGTTACCATATCAAAGGTGGATGAAAAAGGTAATATTGTCCGCGGAACTTCAAGGAAATATCAGTGTGATACTTTAATATTGTCGGTAGGACTTATTCCCGAGAATGAATTATCCTTAAATGCGGGAGTTGAAATTGATAGTGTAACTGCAGGGGCCCGTGTAGATGAAAGCCTTCAGACAAGTATTCCCGGAATTTTTGCCTGTGGAAATGTTTTGCAGGTTCATGATCTGGTGGATTATGTATCAGCAGAAGGTGAGCTTGCAGCAGCATCAGCAGTTAAATATATAAATGCATTTAATACAAGAATTATTGATGACAGGAAGGTAAGCGAAGGCTCTGCTGCCTATGAGCCGGAGACAATAACGGTTAAGGCAGGCAAGGGTATAAGATACGTATTGCCACAGGTTATCAGGCCTAATAGTACAATTACCTTTTCAATGAGAGTTGTAAAACCTGATAGGCAAAGGACAATTATTTTCAAAGCAGGAGATAAAATAATTAAAAAGAGAAAATATGTGGCATTGAACCCTGCTAAAATGATACGTATAGACCTGAAATCAAGTGAACTCAGAGATATCGGTGAACTGGAGGTCTGCATAGATGGAAACTAAAAAAGAGATAATATGTATTATTTGCCCGAACGGCTGTAGAATGAATGTGTTTATAGATGAACAAAACAAGGTTACACACGTAGATTATGCCTTATGCAGAAACGGCAGGGCATACGCAGAGAACGAAATACAATGCCCCCAAAGAAGCCTGACCTCTACAATAAGAGTTAAAGGAGGTTCCCTTCCTTTGGCCAGTGTCAGAAGTAATAAGCCAATTCCAAAGGAAAAATTGCATGAGGCTGTTAAGCAGCTTAGATTAATAGAACTCACGGCACCTGTTGACTTTCATCAGGTTATAGTTAGCAATATACTGGATACTGGAGCCGATATAATCACTACCAAGCAGGTATTAAAGAAATGACTGATAAAATCAATTGCCGAAATTGTAAGCACTACTTTATTACATGGGAAAAAAATATGCCGTACGGTTGCAGAGCTTTTGGCTTTAAAGCCAGGCAAATACCTTCGCTGGTGGTTTTTCAATCCTCTGGAAAGTTTTGCCAGGCGTACGAGTTAAAGCAAAAAAGACCTTAGGAAGCATTGCAAAGTTCATCAGCAGGTTTAAAAATACCATTAAGATTATCATAAATTACCCCACATTTCCCCAATTCTTTCGATTTGGATACATATCTGCACTTTGAAAAAGCTTCTTTATTAACCGAAGCACAAATGTGGCAGGGAATACTACCCGAACAGCTGCCAAGCATTATTCCTTCAAGGGCCTCCAGCTTTATAACACTGTTGTTTATATTTGAAGAAATAAAATTTCTGTAATAATTTTTCGAATCAAGAACCTCAAAGTTAAGGCATGGAGTCTTGAAAAGCCATGGAACCTGCTCCTCCTCTTCAATATAGGAGGGGCCCAACATCAGCGTGGGATCCGGTATAATACAAGGCACCAGAGAACTGCTGGCTTCATATTCTCCATGAGAGCAAACATATTTTTTTATAAGCCTGTCGTAACTAAGATGCTTGCAAAAGGCACAGGAACGGTAAGATTCTATTTTATGCCTGAAATAAAGCTTTGAACCGAAACTGTTCATAAAATAAAACCTATAAATCAAATCCGTAGAAATCAATCCTGATTTTTTCAAGAAACCTATAATTATATTAATTTTATTGGATAATAATTCCATAAAAATTCACCTCTGGAATATTTTAACACATACAATAACTTAACTGCCTTTATTTCCCAAATATATAAAAGTATCATACAATCGTATCTGAATGAATATTGGACATATGTATAAAACCTGCAAAAAAATACTAATTATGTTGTAAAAAAGGATTTTTTCTTCTTTTATAGAATGAATTAATTGGAAAAATGTTTTGAAATAAAAAATAGAGAGGGAAAAGCAGGAATACGTTTCTTTATGTAATTTATGTTCAATAAATTGAGTGTTTTGGAGGAATAAGGCATTGGATTTAAATATAACAGATTTGGATATAAAGCTCAAAAATTTAAACTTGAGAAGGTTAAAGCTGTTTATTGTAAACGCTGTAATCATAATTCTGTTTGTAACATTTTATTTAATGGTGGCATTTTATCTGCGTGACAATTTTAATGTTCCTAGTAGAACAATAAGGTATGGGTGTCTTCCGGTTATTTATGCTTTATATTACTTATTAAAAAGTAAGAAAGGGAATTTCAATAAGATATATGATGAATTTATATTAAAAGATGTTTTAAGGAACCTGTATCCCCAATGGGCTTATCATAATGAAGCAGAGATAGATGCTGAAACAGTCTATCAGACTTTTCTGATTAGAAGGGGGAGCAATATCGATGTAACAAATAATATCAGCGGGTACATTAGCAATACGTACTTTGATTTCTCGGAAATCAAAGTATTGAAAAATCAGTTCCTGGGGGCAAGACTTCCTAAGAAATTATTTCACGGGTATTTCTTTATTTTTAATAACAATAAAAATATAGAATCCAGGCTGTTTGTCAGACCATCCCTGATAAGAGATTTTGGAAGCATGGATTTTAAAGAAGGAAAAATCCAGACAGACACTGGTGAATTTGATAAAAGATTTACTACATATTCAGAAGACCCAGTTACAGCCCGGTATATTCTAACACCTGCCTTAATGTCCAGAATGCTGGATTTTGACGCTAAATATAAAAATTTGATTTCATTTCTATTCTTTAAGGACAAGCTCTATATAGCTTTTAAGGGCAATAAGAATTTTCTTGAACCTGCTTTACGTAAAAAAATAACTGTTGAGACTATTAGAATACAGATGGGTATTTTCAAATTGATAGGGGCCGTGGTTGAGGAACTGAATATTGATAAGCACATATGGATGACAGAAAAGAAGAATCAGGAGGAACAAGAAAATGTTTAGATTTGCCCTAATAATAATTGCAAGTTCTGCCTTATATTATTTTGCTAAGGATATAAAATTGGCGGCAGGTTTGTTTATTCTACTAACGCTTGGACTAATATGGAGCATTCAGGTATCGACGGTACGCAAAAAAGAGTCGATTAATCAAGCAATTGGAAACATAGAAGACGCTTTTCAAAAAAGGCACGATATGCTATCTAAGATATATGAGACGACTAAGGGCCTTATCAAGTTCAAGGAAAATGAAATGGAGGCTATTGTTGTCATGTTAAATAATGTTAAAAATACCGGGACAGGATTTAATGAACGGCTTAGGCATCAGGACCAGGTTAAAAGCATTCTTATCAACAATCTTGAAAAGCTTAGAGATGAAAAGGTTAGCAATCAGTTTTTAATTCTGACTCAGTCAATTAACGAAGTTGAAGAAAACTTATCAGCAGCAAGAAGATTTTATAATTACTCAGTCAAGGAGTATAACTCTGAAATTGGCACTTTTCCAGCATCTGTTATAGCTAAAATAAAGGGGTTACAGACAATGAGCTATTTTGAGGTGGAAAATGAAAATATAAAGGAAAGTATAGAAATAAAATTCTAATCCGTTTTCATCTTTTACCCTATTCAATTCAGTTAAAAGTTAGTTTACTTTTACGTCTATTCAGAGCTGTTGTGATATAATTAGGATGACAGCTAGTATTAGAATAAGAATATAGGATAGTAGGGAAAAATTAAAATGGAGACACACGTGAAAGATTTCGTTCACCTGCACGTACACACCGAATACAGTCTATTGGACGGTTCAAACAGAGTTAAAGACCTGATTCAAAGAGTTAAAGAGCTTGGCATGATTAGTGTTGCCATAACTGACCACGGAGTTATGTATGGTGTTGTCGAGTTCTATAAAGAAGCAGTTAAAAACGATATAAAGCCGATACTTGGTTGCGAAATATATACAGCAAAGCGTAGCATGCAGGATAAACAGCCTGGGCTGGATTCCGATTACGGGCATCTCGTGTTGCTGGCGAAAAATCAGACTGGGTATAAGAATCTTATGAAAATAGTATCCCTTGGATTTACCGAGGGTTTTTATTACAAACCAAGAGTTGATTATCAGACCTTGGAAAAGTATTCCGAAGGCATAATTGCTCTCAGTGCCTGCCTTTCGGGAGACATTCCTGCTGCAATTCTCACAAACGATTATGAAAAGGCGGCAGAACTGGCTAAAAAGCTCAATTCCATATTTGGGCAGGATAATTTTTATCTGGAATTACAGCATAACGGAATAAGCGATCAGAATCTGGTAAACCAACAGCTCATAAGGCTCTCACGGGAACTCGGAATACCACTTGTAGCTACAAATGATTGTCATTTTCTCACAAGGGAAGCGGCCCGCTCCCATGAAATACTTTTATGTATTCAAACGGGAAAAACCATCAACGATGAAAACAGGATGAAATTTAACACCGATGAGATATATGTCAAATCACCGGAAGAAATGTATGATAATTTCAGAAATGTTGAAGCTGCCCTTCATAATACTGTAAAAATCGCAGATATGTGCAATGTTGAACTGGAATTTGGGCAGCTGCATTTACCCAGCTTTGATGTTGAGGAGGGCTATACCCCCTATGAATATCTCAGAGAAAAGTGTTACATGGGCTTGACCCGAAAATTTGGAGAGAATTGCGGTGAAGAGGTTAAGCAAAGACTTGAGTATGAACTCTCTGTCATATCCAAGATGGGGTATGTAGAATACTTCCTGATTGTTTGGGACTTTATCAGGTATGCCAGAGAAAATGACATAATGGTTGGTCCCGGAAGAGGCTCTGCAGCGGGAAGTCTTGTTTCCTACTGTCTTGGAATAACCAGCATCAATCCTTTAAAATACAACCTTCTTTTTGAAAGATTCTTAAATCCCGAAAGAATCAGCATGCCTGATATAGATATTGACTTCTGCTATGAAAGAAGGCAGGAGGTAATTGATTATGTTATCAGCAAATACGGTAAGGACAAGGTTTCACAGATAATAACCTTTGGAACCATGGCTGCAAGAGCTGCCATAAGAGATGTGGGCCGAGCGCTTGATATACCTTATGGGGAGGTGGATATCGTTGCAAAGATGATACCATTTCAAATAGGTATGAATATAAATAAGGCTCTGGAATTTAACCCCGAACTTAAGAAAAAGTATGAGCTTGAAGAGCAGACACGTTTATTGATTGATACGGCAATAAGCCTTGAAGGGCTACCCAGACATGCTTCAACCCACGCAGCCGGAGTTGTTATATCTAAAGAACCGATTGTAGAATATGTTCCATTGCAGCTTAATGAAAACAATGTAACCACACAGTTTACCATGGTTCTTCTGGAGGAACTTGGTCTGCTTAAGATGGATTTTCTTGGACTGAGAACACTCACTGTAATCCGTGATACGGTAAACCTGATAGAATTGGGTCATAGCAAAAAAATTGATATTAATAATATAGATTATGATGACACCGATGTATATAAAATGATAGGCGAGGGCAAGACTGTTGGTATATTCCAGCTTGAAAGCGCCGGTATGACCCAGTTTATGAAGGAACTGCAGCCGAACTCCCTGGAAGACATAATTGCGGGTATTTCTCTGTACAGGCCCGGCCCTATGGACCAGATACCCAGATATATAAGAAATAAAAATAACCCCAGAGAAATCAAATACCACCATCCCCTCCTTGAAAACATACTGAATGTTACTTACGGCTGCATGGTATATCAGGAGCAGGTAATGCAGATAGTAAGAGAATTGGCTGGGTATTCTTACGGTAGATCAGACCTTGTCAGACGAGCAATGTCAAAGAAAAAAGTTTCAGTAATGGAGCTGGAACGTAAGAACTTTATATATGGTATAAACGATGAAGAGGGTAATGAAGTAGTAAGAGGAGCTGTAAGAAATGGCGTTGATGAGTTTACCGCCAATAAAATATTTGACGAAATGATGGACTTTGCCAGTTACGCCTTTAACAAATCCCATGCAGCTGCATATGCTGTTGTTGCTTATCAGACGGCATGGCTGAAGCACTACTACCCCGTTGAATTTCTTGCAGCCTCTTTAAACAGCTTTTTGGGCAGCAGTGATAAAGTTTCACAGTATGTAAATGAATGCAAGGCGTTAAATATAAAAGTTCTGCCTCCCGACGTAAATGAAAGCAGCGTAAGGTTTACAGTTGTCAATCAGAAGATTAGATTCGGACTGGCAGCTATAAAAAATGTCGGTGAAAATGCCATACAGTCAATGATTAAAGAACGCGCTGAAAACGGCATGTTTACGACTTTTTTGGATTTTTGTCAGAGAATAGAAGGTCGGGAAATAAATAAAAGGTGTATTGAAAGTCTCATTAAGTGTGGAGCTTTTGACTCATTGAATGTATACAGGTCCAAGCTTATGGCCGTTTATGAGCGATTTCTGGATGGAATTGCCCAATCTCGGAAGAAAAGCATGGAAGGACAGCTGTCGATATTTGATTTGATGCAGGAGCCGCAGGAGTCCCTCAAGGAAGATTATCCGGATATAAAGGAGTATCCGCCAAATGTTATGCTGGCAATGGAAAAGGAAATGCTGGGACTTTATGTTTCAGGCCATCCATTAAGCGAGTTCCAGAGTATTCTTGATAAAAATGTAAATCTGTTGAGCAAGGATATGCTGTTGGGTGGGAATGATGAAAACGGTGAAATTGAACTGGAACTGAAAAAGCTTACTGACTCAATGCGGGTTACTGTTGGAGGAATAATAGTATCTAGAAAAACCAAGACCACAAAAAATAATAATCTAATGGCTTTTATAGGTCTTGAAGACCTCTACGGAACAATGGAACTGATAGTATTTCCCACCGTGTATGAGAGATATTCGCAGATACTTCAGCAGGAAAGTATTGTAATAGTAAATGGAAGACTTAGCTTAAGAGAGGATGAACAGCCTAAAATTATCTGTGAAGAGGTATTGCCCATTAAAAGCCTTGAGGAAAAAGGTCTCTATATGTACTTAAATAGGGAAATGACCAGAGAAGAAAGTACATCCCTGATTGCTCTTTTAAAATATTTTAGCGGTACAACCCCCACATATATTCGAAAAGTAAATGACAGCGGCTATAAAAAATTAGACAGGCAATACTGGATAGATGTCAATAATGATATACTGGAGGAACTTGAATTCCGGCTTGGGAAGGATAATATAAGTATAAAATAACCGTGCTTAATATTGATTTTTGGTGGAAAATAATATAATATAAATGTCGAGGTGGTTAAATGGACAACCTGGAGGATAAAATATCCGGAGAGTACGTTGCAATAAAAGCAGACGAAAACGGAGTTACTATTATCGGTTTAACACGCGGAAAGGATACTAAATTTCATCATACCGAGAAGCTCGATAGAGGTGAGTTACTTTTAGCACAATTTACAGAAAATACATCTGCGATAAAAATCAGGGGTAAAGCCACTGTTTATTGTAGATATGGCACTATTCAATGCGGCGAATAACAATTTGAAAGGTAGTGTAGATGATAATGTGGACAGTGGTATACATGGCCCAAAGCAAAGAAGTAGCAAATCAGCTGCAGGAGCTTTTGTCCAATGA
>JAEYWA010000241.1 GCA_023431385.1 Bacillota bacterium
TTTCCTTTGCACCTGTAGAAACAAACATACCTAATCCCCTTTTCTTATAAACTATCCCATCATCCACCAATCTGTTTATCCCCTTCAAAGCTGTAGCCGGATTAATCTTATAACCCACAGATATCTCTGTTGTAGAAGGAATCTGTGTCTCCTCCTCATAAGCACCTGAAAGTATCGCATCCTCAATCTCTTCAGCTAATTGCAGATAAATAGGCTTCTCGGAATTAAAATCTAAATTCAATATATCACCACCTGACAACCGGTTATATGGTTAATTACTTATGTAACTAACTATACAACTAATTGAGTTTCTTGTCAATACATTTTTTGCTATGGGTTACCAGTCCCCCTCGTTATTACTATAAAAATTAGTGTAAACATACTTTATAATTCAAAATCCGTATATACTATAGGTAAGAAAGACTCCCTATTAATATAATATAAAAAACGTATTCATGAAAATAATTTCGGAACTAAAAATTTGGTTTTGACACTTTGAGA
This sequence comes from Bacillota bacterium, assembly GCA_023431385.1. Lineage (GTDB taxonomy): Bacteria > Bacillota > Clostridia > Acetivibrionales > DSM-1351 > Ruminiclostridium. The sequence continues at coordinate 502 of JAEYWA010000241.1, forward strand.
GGAAACAACTATGCCAAACCTGGTTACCCATTATTTATGCGGATTAGATGCAGTTAAAAGTCTTGAGAATTCAAACTGCAGGCAACTTATTGATAAATACCGAAATGTGTTTAATTTAGGCCTTCAGGGACCTGACATCCTTTTCTATTATGAAGTCTGGCCCTGGTCGTCAAAAAGTATAGATTCAAATATTGGTCAAACTATGCATATATCAAAAGTAAATAGGATGTTTGGGGCTTTCATAGATTATATAATCCTGCAGAATGGGTATGTGAAAAATATTCTGACAGTCTATTTAATGGGATTTATATGCCATAATATTATGGATAGCATAACACACCCGTATATTTTTTACAGATCGGGTTTTAACACTCTCAAAAAGAATAATGAAAACCTGTTTTTGTGCTATCATCGGAGGTTTGAAACCTCGGTTGATGTACTGCTGTGTAAACAATTTCTTAATAAAAAAGTTTATGAATTAAATACTGATAGGTTAATCAAGGTCAATGACACAGAATTGATCCTGATAAGTGAAATGTACAAAAGTGCTGTTAAAGCAGTATATAATTCTGATATCAGTAAGAAAAAAATAATACGAGCAGTTAAGGAAATGCAGCTGGTGGAAAAGCTTTTGAAGGATCCAAAGGGATTAAAGAAAAAGCTGGTAGGCTTCATTGATGATGTGTTTTATGGTTTTCCTCTTTTCTCAAGTCTAATTTTCCCCCTTGAACTTAAGGATGGACTGGATTACCTGAATCTTTCAAAGCGTGAGTGGAGTATGCCCCATGATGAAACAATCAAAAGCACCAAGTCCTTTGTTGATCTTTTTTATGAAGCATCTGAAAAGACTCGGCGCATATGTGATGAGTTGTACTCCGCTTTTTTCCAAAACACTTCAAAATTTTCTTATATCCTGAAGCTGTTGGGCAACAATTCATATACAACAGGTATTGACTGTGATAAGCAAGCTGTATTAAAATACAGCGATATAATATTCACAGATTAAAGTTTCGCTCAAGATGTCTTACCTGAAGATAGAACTCCATTTTGGAGCAGAACAAAGGTGGCAAAGCCACTTTTGTTTGCGTCGTGTGACAGTAACCTGTCACACTGAGCCTTTTCCCTCTTCGAAATAATTGCTTCGGCTTAATGTATCACGGAAAATTAGGCACGCACATAAATTAATAGTTTTTCTATTGTCTAGGAAAACTTTCACATATATCTTATATGCCTTTATCTGTACGCAATCCAATACTCATTTTTGCAAAAAAATTTATACTTTCCTGGACAACAAAAACGGGGATGCGCTGCCCCCCCCCCGTTTATAACAAACTTACATTTATGGATATTGTATATAATCACATATTGACTGTTTAAATTGCTAATATATTACTCATTCTTAATAAATCCTGGTCAATATCTTTCTTCATTGAAAGAGCTTCATCTATATCAAGGTCAACTATTTTAGAATCCTTCACAGAGATTATTCTATTATACACACCATCTTTGAGTAATTCAACTGCCTTAACGCCCATGGCACTTGCCATAACTCTGTCCTGAATGGTAGGACTTCCGCCTCTTTGAATATAACCCAGTACCGTACCTCTTGTTTCTATACCGGTAAGGTCTTCAATTTTCTTGGCCAGTTCCAGAGCCCCTCCAATTTTCTCAGAAATACCCTCTGCAAGGATTATAATGTAGTTCTTCTTACCGTTGTTTCTTCCCTGAATAATTTTTCTAATGATATCCTTATCAAAGTCAAATTCCTTTTCAGGTAGCAGTATTACTTCGGCTCCTCCCGCAATTCCCACATTGAGAGCAATGTGTCCTGCCCGTCTGCCCATTACCTCCAAGACGCTGCACCTTTCATGAGAATACGCAGTATCTCTGATTTTATCCAGTGCATCCTGAACTGTATTCATAGCTGTGTCGTAGCCGATTGTATATTCAGAACTCGCAATATCGTTATCTATGGTGCCGGGTAAACCCATAACCTTCATACCGACTTTGCTGAAATCCCTTGCTCCTCTATAAGATCCGTCTCCACCTATTACAACAAGTGCATCCATACCGAATGCCCTTGATATGGACATTGCCTTCTGCATTCCTTCTTCGGTTGTAAATGCTTTAC
>JAEYWA010000075.1 GCA_023431385.1 Bacillota bacterium
TTAACCGCAGGGTCGTAGGTTCAAGTCCTACTTGAGGAGCCACAACGGGCCTTTAGCTCAGTTGGTTAGAGCAACCGGCTCATAACCGGTTGGTCCGGGGTTCGAGTCCCTGAAGGCCCACCAACAAAAAAGAACACTCAAGTGAGTGTTCTTTTTTGTTGGGAACGGGGTGTGCAGAGGGGAAGCCCCTCGCCGATGTCAGGAGGGTGCTCAGAAACACGTAGTGTTTTGTCGAAGGGAACCTAGCGTTCCCTAGCGAAGACAAGTTGTATGACAATTTGGGTTCTATAATGAATGTTGGGGTAATGTGAAAATAGCAAATGCACTTAGTTAAATACCTGTTATTTGTCGGGCCTTCCTCGCTGCCGCTCGTATAAGGTTTGATTATAGCGACTCATGGCAAAAAAGGCTATAGGACAAATAGTATTTATTTCCGTTATATTGTATAATAAGTCTAACTGGATTTAAACTTTTCTTACTTATTGGGGGAATCACCTATGCGGCATATTTATATAACTGCACAAAGCTGTGTTGCTGGAATGCTTTTAACAGAAAACATTTGTACCGAAGCAGGTGCCTGTCTCATCCCCAAAGGTACCTTCATTACAGAGGAATTGGAAAAGAAGGTCAAGCGTTTTAGACTTAAGCCGATTCAGGTGGAGATCTATGATGACAATCTTGTAGTAGAAGAGGTAAGCGGTTTCGAAAAGGACATAAAAAAGCGGGAAATGTCTAAGGAACTTTCACAATCCTATTCTAAAGCCAAAGAAGAGGTTAAAGAGGTTCTGGATTCAATCAATTCAGGAAAAAGCTTGGATACCCGAAACGTAGATCATGCTCTGGTTAATATCAAAAAAAATGTGCATGATTCATTTGATGTTCTAAAATGTATTGATTCTATACGCACTGTTGACGAATATACATATGCCCACTGCGTAAATGTATCATTGTTGGCTATGACCCTTGCAAAGTGGCTGGGACATGATCAGACTACAGTAGAAGAGATTGCAAAGGCTGGGCTGCTTCATGATGTAGGGAAATCCAAAATTGATTCCAATATACTGAATAAGAAGTCAAAGCTGCTTCCCGACGAGTTTGAAGATATCAAAAAACATTCAACGTATGGCTACCGTTTAATAGAAAATATGCATGACATCAGCAAGGGAATAAAGATGGGTGTGCTGATGCATCATGAGCGAGCTGACGGATCAGGGTATCCGATGGGTGCAAAAGGTGATCAGATTCATCAATATGCAAAAGTACTTGCAATTGCAGATGTGTATGATGCTATGACCTCAGACAAGGTGTATTCCAGAAGAAGATCAGTGTTTGATGTGTTGAAATACATGCAGGATGAAATGGCAAACCTTTTGGATAGAATTATGCTAAACGTATTTATTGAGAGGATAGTTTGTCATTATATAGGTGATTACGTTATGCTGAACACTGGCGAAATCGGTGAACTGATGCATGTTAATCCCATGTACCCTCTGAAGCCAATAGTCAAGGTTCAGAATGTCTTTGTGGATCTTTACTACGAGAAGGATACTGAGCTGAGTGATTTGCTATGGGATTACAGTAAATATATGTATACTGAATAAAAGAGCTGGATTAATGAGACTATATTATATTTTTTGATTAGGAGTTACATTATGATATCGCGGACCTGGCACGGATTGGTACCATTAAATAAAAAAGATGCTTTTTATGAATATTTAAATGAGACAGGTGTTAAAGAAGCAGTTTCAATTTCTGGTAATCTAGGGGCGTATGTACAGGTGGAAGAGCAGGAGCAATACGCTCATTTCTTTCTTTGTACTGTTTGGTCAAGTTGGGAGGATATAGTGAAGTTTGCCGGAAACAGGCCAGCTGTTGCAGTTACATATCCTGAAGACCGCAAATACGGGCTTATATCTGATCCCATAGTAATACATCAGGAAGTAACTACTGACAAGAATCCTTTTACCTAAATTATTTTATTTTTCTTATAAAATCCATATTCAGTGCTTCATCGTACTGATCTATGTCTGTTTTATTAATTGCCTGAATATTAGGATTAGTCCCTAAAATATCCCTTCCTAATATAGTGCTGGATATCGGCCTTTCTATATCATTAACCTTGTTTGTCTTTTTATAGGGTGATATTGGTTTTCACATCCTCTTTGGTTGATAATTCTATAATATTATGTGTATAATTTACCTTGTTGATACAAAAGAATGATAAAAAGATAGATTGTCTTATAAAAAACACTGTTAAAATTTGATATTAAAACCGATTTACCGGTTAAGGATGAGTTGATATATATATGGAGGTTAATTTTGAGGTTAGAACTTGATGGTAGACTAAAATTAATAGCGGATAAAGTTCCAGAGTGCGGGGTCGCTGCCGATATAGGAACAGATCATGCTTATGTACCGATATACCTGATACAGCAAGGAAGGTGCAAAAAGGCTGTAGCATCTGACGTCAAAGTCGGTCCGGTACGCGTTGCCCAAAGAAATATTACAAAATATAAATTTGAAGATAAGATAGAGACCAGACTAGGTAGTGGACTGGAAACAATAGAAAAAAACGAAGTTGATGCCATTATAATTGCCGGTATGGGTGGAACACTGCTGTCGGAACTGCTGGAGTCTGATAAGGAGAAGGTGTGCTGCAGAGATGTGATGCTGGTTCTACAACCAATGAATGATCTTGATATCGTCAGAAAATGGCTGTATGACCACCAATTTGACATATATGATGAGGAGCTTTCAAGGGAAGGTAACAAAATTTATTGTATAATGGCCGCTAGGTTTATTGGGCAGAATAAAAACTATAAGGACTTTGAGCTCCATGTAGGTGAATGCCTGATAAGAAGGAAAGATCTATTATTGCTGCCGTATTGTGAAATGAAAATAAGGCAAATTAACAGGGTATTGAATCAACTGGAGGACATGTCGGATAATAGTAGCTTGCTGGACTATTATCAAGGGTTAAAGGCCAACTATTTAAAGCTTGCAATACAAATAAAAGAAGAGTAGATTAGTACAAATTAAATTAATGAGGCATTGAAAAGAGGAGAAAGGTTGAATATGAAGGTTGGAGAGATACTGAATTATTTAAATGAGCTTGCACCTTGGGGTTTTGCTGAAAAGTGGGATAATGTAGGGCTAATGCTTGGGAGCAGGCAAACAGAGATTAAGAAAATTTTACTGTGCATGGATGTGACCTCAAGGGTTATAAAAGAGGCTATAAATGACGATATAGGGCTGATAATATCTCATCATCCATTTATGTTTTCAAAGCTGAATACTCTGGATTTTGACACAATGAAAGGGCAGCAGATACAGACACTGGTCACAAAGAATATTAGTGTAATAAGCGCTCATACAAATTTGGACGTTGCAGTTGGTGGAGTTAATGACACGCTGGCAGAAACTGTCGGCCTATCAGGGCTAAAACCCCTAAAACCTTATATTCCTGACGGTTTTGATGAAAATTTGGGGCTTGGTAAAATAGGAACACTAGCTACCGAGACTACTTTTAATGGATTTATTGACCTTCTTAAGAAAAACTTGAATATAGCAAGCTTAAGGATAATTGGCTCACCCCCTGATAACGTTAAAAACGTTGCAGTCTTTTGCGGTAGCTTTGATGTTGATTTGGACTATTTAAAGGGTCTTCAGCAGGATGTGCTTATCACAGGTGATTTAAAATATCACACTGCTTTAGATGCTCGTGAAATGGGTCTATGCATTATTGATGTAGGTCATTATGCTTCCGAGCATGTTATATTGTCAAGACTGCAAATGCAATTATCTAATAAATTTGATTCGGTTGAAGTAATATGCAGTAAAATGGAAAGTGATCCATTTCTTTTCTCTTGACATATCCGGCCTTAACATCTATAATAAGTTGTCCAAGCCCAGAAGATATATTAATAGGACTTGGCACAGTATGAGTTTTTCAGCAATGAAAAGTAATTTTAAGTAACAAGTAAGGTAATAGGAAAGAAATACAAGAAATATAGTAATTAAAGAAATAAAGAATAAATGAAATAAATTAACAAATAAATATTAATGAATAATAATGAGTAAGCCAGATGATCGCAGGCACAGCCTGAAAAGGCGTGAATGAGGAAAGTCCGGGCTCCATAGGGCAATGGTGCCGGGTAACTCCCGGTGAAGGTGACTTTAAGGAAAGTGCAACAGAGATATACCGCCTTCTGGAAGTTTGACGTTGGAGGTTAGAGGTTAGAAAATAGCAGAAAGTGTTTTTCTGTTTTCTATCTTCCAACATCCAACTTCTTACTTCCAGCAGGTAAGGGTGGAAAGGTGAGGTAAGAGCTCACCAGCGGCATGGCGACTTGCCGGCTATGTAAACCCCACCTGGAGCAACGCCGTGGAGGGACGCAATGACTGCCCGTCAGTCCCGGGGAGGTGGCTT
>JAEYWA010000115.1 GCA_023431385.1 Bacillota bacterium
AGTCCGCACTCCTGTATAACTTATATAAATGAAAGCCCATAACATTCTTATAACCTTTCATTTATATAAGTTATATTTGTGTGTACATAATAGACATTCTATTCCTGTACCTCATTACAGGCCGTCTTGTTTTGTCTCTGCTGAACATTATAAACCCTTTCTCCAGTATCGGCAAAAAAAATAATATCGCTTAAAGAAAATTTATAATATACCGATAAATATTAATAAATTCATTATTGTGTTTGGAGAAAATATAATGTTCATTACTCATAATTTACCTGCACTTAATACATATAATAAAGTTACAAATAATAATAAACTTATAATAATAAACTTAAAAATAGCTCACTTGAAAAACTTTCTTCGGGTAAAAGAATAAACAAAGCTGCTGATGACGCTGCAGGTCTCGCTATATCTGAGAAAATGAGAGGTCAAATTCGCGGTTTGAATATGGCCGCCAGAAATGTGCAGGACGGTATCTCCTTGATTCAGACGGCTGACGGCGCCATGAATGAAATTCATTCTATCCTGCAGCGAGGCAGAGAGCTCTCAGTTCAAGCCTGTAACGGCACACTCACTCAATCTGAAAGAAAAGAGATAGGAAATGAAATAAATCAACTTACCAAAGAAATCGATAGGATTGCCAGCAGTACCGAATTTAATACAAAGAAAATCCTAAATTTTCCTACATACAGCATAGATTCTGTTACCAGTAATGTCATAAATGGTCTGAAAAAAGGCTGGTTGGAAGTCAGTGCCAAAAGAATACAAGATATATATGGACTAACACCAAAAAATGATCTGGGTGTGATTTTGGAGCAAGGTACCTTAGGTGGTGTTCTTGCTGATGCAAACGGTTCACGTATCAGGATAGAATTGCTCGATTTTGCTCCTTCAGACGGAGAAAGTGGTAACAATCCTTATTCAAGCTATTTTGCATATAATGATCAAATTGTTGCTCATGAATTGACGCATTCGATTATGATGCAGAATATGAACATGTCAGGCTTGCCCCTTTGGTTTATTGAAGGTACGGTGAGGCTATTGCAGGTGCCGACGGGAGGCTTGCAGGAGATTTGTCGGGTAACTCAGCTCAGAGTATTGTAAACCAAATAAATGATCCCTCGGCTTCGGGAAGCATCTTATATTCCTGCGGCTATGTAGCTGTTAGATACATGGACGCATCCATTAGAATAAATGGCGGAGCCGGAATTATCGATGTTATGGGCAGGTTGGCTGCGGGTGACAACCTTGATACAGCGTTAGCCTCTACAGGTGCCTTCACTGATCTAAACGATTTTAAGGTAAAGTTTGTAAATGATGGCGATGAATATATAAACGGAACGTTGGCAGGTTATAATGGTTATTACATAAATCTGACCAATAGCGATGCAGGTGCTCTTGGCGGTTTCGATGCGGGGGTTTCTGGTTCTGAAATTACCAGGGAAGCCGTTATTGATGAAAGCATTGCTACTGATACTACTGATGGTCAGCCTCTATCTGCCTACGGCATTAACGTAATATGGCCGGAATTCAGTATTTCTGATCCTTTTATGTTACATATCGGAGCAAATGCCGGTCAGAATATGATATTGGAGCTGCCAATGGTAACTGCTGATAAACTTGGCTTATCAGAAATTGATATTGAAACTAAATCAGATAAAGCAATTGATACTTTTGATAATGCTATAAGTGCAGTAAGTTCAAGCCGAGCAATCCTTGGTGCTGCTCAAAACCGCTTGGAGCACACTCTGAATAATCTAAATAATGCAGAAGAGAATTTGTCAGCCGCTGAAAGTAGAATCAGAGATGCGGACATGGCAAAAGAAATGACAGCTTTTACAAAGGGTAAAATTCTGGAACAAGCTGCCCAGTCAATGCTTGCTCAGGCAAATAACTTACCTCAGGCGGTATTGCAACTACTTCAGGCATAAAATTATATATGCCTATTCAATTCATTTTTTTATAGTCATTCTACCCAATAATATTAGTTTTATTAAAATCACATCCAAGAAGTAAAATCAAATTAAAAAAAAAACTGGTTTATATTAACATACACCAGTTTCTTTTTGCTCTGCTATTTAAATTACTTAAAGCTATAAAATTACATTTATACGCAGGTATAACCACCATCCACAGGTAAAATAACACCTGTTACATATGAAGAATAGTCTGATGCCAGATACACCACAGTTGAATCCAGTTCTCCCTCTTTTCCATATCTCCCCACCGGAACGGTTGCCTTCATATAATTTGTAAATGATTCTGTGTTTAATGTATCAACTGTAAGTTCAGTTGCAAAGTAACCGGGACAAATTGCATTAACGGTTATATTATGTTTAGCCCATTCTGCCGCAAGGGCTCTGGTCAGGTTGACAACTCCACCCTTTGCAGCGTGATAAGCTGCGGTCGGTAATGCCATGTTACCTACCATTCCGTACATTGATGAAATATTTATTATTCGTCCGTATTTGTTCTCAATCATTAATTTACCAAATTCTCTTGCAACCTTGAATACTCCATCCAAATCAACCTTTATGGTATGACTCCATGCATCATCAGTTGTATCTTCAGCTGGCCCAACCCCTCCTGAGCCTGCATTATTTATGAGAATATCCGCTTTCCCAAACTCAGCCTTGACAGCTTCTGCAGCAGCAACGATTGAGGCAGTGTCTGTAACATCACACTGTAATGACAAACATTTTACTCCCAATGCTTTAATCTCATCAGCAACCTTGTCCAGCTTTTCCTTACGTCTTGCCAATATGGCAATATCTGCCCCCTGAAGAGCCAAGGCCTTTGCCATCTGTACCCCCAAGCCCGATGATGCCCCTGTTACAACAGCTACCTTTCCTTTTAAATCAAATATACTATTATTACCCATAAGTAACCTCCATATTGTAATAATTCTTTCTCATATTAATATATACCCACAATGTTACATAATTAACGTTATTTTTTTAACAAAATAATAGATCTAGCTATAACTCCTTTTTTTTGCTGAAAGTTATTCATTCCTCAGTCATGGTGTCCTTTCCAAATTTAGCCCTTGAACTTTCAGCCTGCGGGTCATGTTTAATATTCTTTGAGGGAAACGCGCCATCTTGCTTTTTATCTTTGGTTTTTTTGCTTTTCTTGTCTTCTGACATAGGTTATCTCCATTTCATTTTAGCTGTTTATTATGTTAAAAATTAAATAAAGCAATAGAAAAGTACTTAATGATTAGTATATAACCTCTTAAGAATTATATTCATATGAAAAAAATTATTTGACGTTAAACAAATTATATCCTAAAATTATAATATATAAATATTTAAATAGCCATAAGACAGGAGGTCAGATTATGGGCTTAAAAGTAGTTGTTATCGGCGGTGTAGCCGGAGGAGCAAGTGCCGCTGCCAGACTGAGAAGACTTGACGAGACTTCAGAGATAATTCTTATAGAAAAAGGTGAACATATATCCTTTGCAAATTGTGGTCTTCCCTATTATATCGGTGAAGTAATCAAGGAAAAGGAAAAATTGCTGGTGCAAACTCCTGAAAGAATGAAGGAACGCTTTAATATAGATGTTCGTATTAATTCCGAGGTTACCAGAATTAATACGGAGAATAAAACTGTTGAAGTACTTGATATACTCAGGAACAAACATTATCAGGAAACATATGATAAATTAGTACTATCACCAGGTGCTGAACCCGTCAGACCAAATTTGCCAGGAATCAATTCCAAAAAAATATTTACACTCCGGAATATACCTGACACATACAGTATTAAGGAATATGTGGATAATGCATCTCCGAAGAATGCTATTATAGTCGGTGCAGGCTTCATTGGTCTTGAAGTAGCAGAAAACCTTCATATGAGAGGCATAAACGTTACAGTTGTTGAACTTAACGATCATGTAATCGGCCCTTTAGATTCAGAAATGGCTGCCATCGTTCATCAGCATTTAAAATCGAAGGGAGTTGCTCTTTATCTAAAAAATGGCGTAGAGGCTTTCGAAGATAGTGAGACCGCTATATCTGTTAAATTGTCCAGCGGAGTAGTATTAAGCTCAGACCTGGTTATTATGGGTATCGGAGTCAAACCTGAAACTCGTCTGGCAGTTGAAGCAGGACTTCAAATCGGAAAAACAGGCGGTATTTACGTTAATGAGTATTTACAGACCTCAAACCCTGATATTTATGCAGTGGGTGACGCCATTGAAGTAAAGGATTTTATAAGTGGAAACCAGGCGCTTATTCCCCTTGCTGGACCTGCAAATAAACAGGGAAGGATTGCTGCAAACAATATTAACGGGAATCTGGAGAAATTCGATGGAACACAGGGAACTTCAATAGTTAAGGTTTTTGATCTGACAGTAGCTTTATCAGGCAATAGTGAAAGAATACTGGAGCGTAACGGAATCAGTTACCTTAAGTCCATTACACATACCGCTTCTCACGCAAGCTATTACCCCGGGGCAATACCAATGACCATTAAGCTTCTTTTCAGCAATGCGGATGGGAAACTTCTCGGGGCGCAAATAGCAGGTTATGACGGAGTTGACAAGAGAATGGATGTACTCTCCACGGCTATGCGTGCCGGAATGACTGTCTCAGATCTGGAAACTCTGGAACTCTCATATGCGCCCCCCTTCTCTTCGGCAAAAGATCCGGTCAATATAGCAGGCTATACAGCAAATAATATATTAAAAGGAGACTCAGTTGTCTTCCATTGGGACGAGGTGGATCGGATCGATACCTCCAAAGACATTCTTTTGGATGTCAGAGAGCCTGAGGAGGCTCAGTTGGGGTCAATCCCCGGTGCAATGAATATCCCCCTTGATAAACTGAGAGGCAGATTGGAAGAGCTTCCGAAGGATAAAACAATCTATATTTTCTGTCAGGTAGGTTTAAGAGGTTATCTTGCCGCAAGGGTATTAATGCAAAGGGGTTATAAAAGTATAAAAAATTTAAGCGGAGGTTATAAACTTTATAATATGGCAGCAGGTAAACAGTCAAATGAAAAAATTTTTAGTACTAAAAGTGCAGAGAGTACACCACCCTTCGGAGCTTCAGCTCAAAACGAAGTTGCAGCTATGGTGAATTCTGAATTAAGTCAAACCGAAAAACCTGTTGAAGCCAAAATCAGTCTTCGTCTTGATGCTTGCGGACTTCAATGCCCCGGACCAATTATGACGGTTTTTAATGCCATCAAGGATATGGATAATAATGAAATTCTTGAGGTAAAAGCAACAGATCCGGCTTTTCAGGAAGATATTAAGACCTGGTGTAAAACTACCGGAAACAGCTTGCTTGGAGTAAGTTATGATAAGAACGTATTTACTGCAATAATAAAAAAAGAAATTAAAAAGGATAATTTACCCACTACAAAGAATAATAATAAATCAATGATTGTATTCAGCAACGACCTGGATAAGGCAATTGCATCGTTCATTATTGCAAACGGTGCCGCAGCGATGGGCAGAAAGGTTACAATGTTTTTTACCTTCTGGGGTTTGAATATATTAAGAAAGCACGAAGGAAAAGGTGTAAAAAAGGACTTTATTTCTAGGATGTTTGGTGTTATGATGCCTAAGGGATCAAAAAAATTATCCCTATCCAAAATGAATATGGCGGGAATGGGACCAAAGATGATACGTTATCTTATGAACAAAAAGGATATCTTTTCTCTCGAAACTCTTATTGAGCAAGCAAAGCAAAATGGTATCGAGTTTGTAGCCTGCAACATGTCGATGGATATTATGGGAATTAAGCAAGAGGAGCTCATTGAAGGAGTTACTATAGGCGGTGTTGCATCCTTTCTTGGTTCTGCTGAAGAATCGGATATGAGTCTGTTCATTTGATTCTCATAACATGTTTTATTGTAAATGTAAACGTTAGGAGGTTTTCCGTTGATTGATTTAGGAAAGTATGAGGTTAAAGCAGATAAGCTCAAAGCTATGGCTCATCCCCACAGGCTTTGCATAATCAAAGGGCTAATGGATGGTAGTTGTAATGTAACCAAGATTCAGGAATGCCTTGGGCTGCCCCAGTCAACAGTTTCGCAGCATCTAGCGAAACTAAAGTCGGCAGGTATAATTGCCGGCGTACGTAATGGCCTTGAAATCTGCTATCGAGTTGTGGATGAAGAAATAATCAATATCGTGAAAATCCTTTTAAAGGAGGAATCCGAGGATAAGTAATTTAAGTTCTTTTTACTTAGATTTGCTTACATTTGTTTAGATTAGGAATAAATTCACCCTCGTCTTAAATTAGTTATAATTCAAGACGGGGGTAAAAGTATGTAACCTAAAACTACTACTCCTGTGCTGAAATATTCAATTCAATTTTCTCATTAGTGTCGATATTTATTGGAACACAAATTGTTCTTGTTATCGGTGTTGAAACGTGAATGTCGTTTCCTTCAAATAATGCAGGTGGAGTTATATCAACAACCACTTTTCTCAAGGCCAGTATTGTAGCTGCATTTCCAAGTATCATATTTGCTACTTCCGAAATTGCACTTTTGGAAAGCTCATCCAACTGTTCAATAGGCATCCCCATCATCATACAAGATGCCAATTTACAGGCCGCATTTCTATTCATACTGAAAATAACCTGACCTCTTATATCACCAATAATACCAATAACAATTGACAAAGAATCACTATCATAAGGCGAAGTCTTAATATACGCCTTTCCAAGTGACGAATCGATATTAGCAACTGACTTCAGTATTGTACAGCTTGCTTCTATAAATGGATTAATTAAATTAACATCCATAAAAAATCACCTCATCCTAAAATGGACAATATTTACTGTTTTATTTAATTATTCGACGGTATAATAGTTTTTTAGGGGGGACTTTAAATAATTTTTACAGCAGTTGCTTTATTGAGTAAATAATGACTATTTAACCTTACTATTTTCCTACATAAGCAATCACTTTTATATATAACACTACCCGGAAATTGATGGAATTGCCTAAAAAGTAATCGGCAAGCTTCACCATTGTTCCGGGTTAATTTTGATTAGCTATGAAAAATCTTTATTTAATTGACTTTAACTCATGTTCTGTCAAATGGTCTACAAATAAACCCTTTAACTCCTCTTCTGCTCCACAGTTTTTCTGATAATACCAATACTTTACATCTGACTCAATCTGCTCATCCGATCCCTCCGGTTTTTTTGGATAAACCGCTATTAGCGCTTTTGTCTCCTTATCCCGTAATCCAACTCTTTCAAATCTCTCAAATTTGCCCATAGAATGCTCCAACCTTTCTGATTGTGAAATGTACATCTACTCGTGCCTATCGTTAGCCGGACGCTAAAAAATGAGTATTAATAATATTAATACCCATTTTTCAATTTTTTTTACAAGTATTTATTTACCTTATTTTTCTTTCAAAAAAGCCTTACTCCTTGGATAAAGCCCATAGATATAGCGAAGCTACCGTTCCGTACGGAGAATATCTTTTTACATACTTGTCAAACTCTTCTTTTGACAGAGTTTTCAACCCGTAAAGTTTCATCATTCCCCGGCGTATTGCCAGGTCTCCCCAGCTTACTACGTCAGGGCGTTCCATAGAAAATATAAGAAGCATCTCAGCGGTCCACTTTCCGATTCCTTTTAGAGAGGAGAGACAGGATATTACTTCTTCATCCCTCTTCTTTTGCAGTTCCTGAAGGTCAAGACTCCGGTCAATAACAGCCTGGGTTATACCCTTGATATACTGTACCTTTCTGTTCGACATTCCACACTTCTGTATAAGCTCAGGTGCTGTTGCTGCAATAGTTTCAGGCGTTATACACCCTATTTTCTCCACAAACCTGTTCCATACTGTTTCAGCAGCCTTTGAAGAAATCTGCTGTCCGACTATACTGTTTATCAGAGCAGTAAACAGGTCAGGAATTACGCTGCGCTCTATCATACCTATCCTATCTATAGCGGAGCCCAGCTTCTTGTCATTTTTCTTAAGGTATTGAATCTCTCGTTGACCATACTTAAATATCTGCATGCTTTTTTTCAAGCTCCAATAGTTTATTCTTTATATCAAGTCCGCCTCTGTACCCTATCAATTTTCCGTTTGAACCGATCACCCGGTGGCAGGGTATAAAAAAAGGCAGCGGATTCCTGTTATTTGCCATACCCACAGCTCTTGAAGCCTTTATGTTTCCTGATGCCTGCGCTATTTCCTTATAACTCCTGGTTTCTCCATAAGGAATTCTCATAAGACACTCCCAGATACTTTTCATAAAAACCGTACCCTCAGGTGCTAAAGGCAAATCAAAGCTTTTCAGCTTTCCAGCAAAGTATTGCTTTAGCTGACCTGAAGCCTCCCTGAGGATTATGGTTTCCTGAATGGAGTAGTTTTCTCCATCAATAACCATATCTTTAGCATTTACAATTTTTTTAATAGACTCAACTGTTACCGCTAAATGTTTTATCTCATGCATTTGGCTTTGAAAAAAGACATTAGTTATATAGTGGTTTTCTTCGGCAACTCCTAAAATACCAACCTCTGTATTATAAAGAAATATATTTTTCATGATGGTTTCCCCTCAAACGGACTATTACCTTTAAAATATGTCCTGCATATCAATAAAATTAAGCCTGCATATGAGTCCTGTAAAACTCGTTATAGTTCTCAATCTCACGTTTCAAAAGGTTTGGCGTGTCTATTTTATATGGGCAGTGGTCTCTGCAGTTTCCGCATTCTATACATTCTGGTATGAGGTCCATTTTTTTCTTAAACTCATCATGCAGGAACTGCTGATAGGGTGCTCTTCTCAAAAGCAGAGATATTCTTGCCTGCATAGGAATTTCAATCCCTACCGGACATGGCATACAGTAGCCGCAGCCTCTGCAAAAATTCCCCGCCAGCTCTTCCCGGTCTTTATTAATAACCTTCCATAAAGATTCATCCAATACCGGAGGCTGCTCTTCCATAGACAGGAATTCGTCCAGCTCAGACTCCCTCTGTATTCCCCATATGGGTACAACATTTTTATATTGCCTCAAGAACGCGAAGGTCGAGGCGGCATTGGTAATAAGTCCACCTGACATTGCCTTCATAGCTATCAAACCTACATCGTATTTCTTGCATTGCTCAATAAGCTCCAGGTCAGCATCCGAGGAAAGGGAGCTCAATGGAAACTGCATCGTATCGTAAAGCCCGGAAGCTACAGCTTCCATCGCTGTGTTTATTCTATGATTGGTAATTCCGATAAAGCGTATCATCCCCTTTTTCTTTGCTTCCAGCAAGCCGGCATAAGTGCTTTCCGGATCATCGGGATCAGGGAGTTCTCCAGGATTATGAAGTTGTAGAATATCCACATAATCTGTTTTCAATTTTTTAAGACTTGTTTCAAGATGCTCAAGTAAAGTCTTTCTATCCTGCGAAAAGCTTTTAGTAGCTATAATTATGTTTTTCCTGACCTCAGTCAATGCATATCCGATTTTTTCCTCACTATCGGTATAACCTCTGGCTGTATCAAAAAAGTTTATTCCACTGTCATATGCCTTAACCAGAAGCTTTTTCGCTTTATCAAAGGAGACTCTTTGAATTGGGAGTGCTCCAAAGCTGGTCCTGGTTACCATAAGTTCTGTTCGTCCCAGTCTTGTCTTTTTCATATAAACACCAACCTTTTCTTTAAGCTTAAATTTAAATGTTTGAATACATTATACAACATATGTCAAATAACAAAATATTTGTACATAGATAATTTACTGATCTTATCTTTTCTACAGTATTATTTATCTGTTTCATTCAATTATATTTCAAAAAAAATCCAGAAGCAATATCACAGAAGTATCCGAAACTCACTTATTCACGCAATTCATTACTTACAAACATAGATAAAAAAACAACCCGTCTTACTATAGGGTTGTTTTTTATTCAATTTTTTACAATTTTCACTAATTAACTTTGGTATAGCTTATCAAGTCTCTATTTGGATTTACTTGTACTAAACACCTTATTCCGGATTGTTAAGTCTTTCTCTGAACTCCTTAGGGGACAAGCCAGTATTTTTCTTAAAGGCAAGGGAGAAATAATTAGTATCGTTATACCCTACCTTTTCGGCTATCTCGTAAGTTTTGAGCCTTGAAGCTCCCAATAGTTGCTTTGCTTTCTCTATACGAAGTCTCGTAATATATTCATTACAGCCTTCCCCCATCTCCTTCTTAAAGAGCCTCGAAAAATAGTTGCGTGCAACGTGAAATTGTTCTGCTAGTGTAAATACTGTTAAATCTTCGGTAAGATGCTCATTGATGTATTTAGTAGCAGCCTCTACAATCTCATGCATTTGCTTCTTATTGTTGTACATAAGCTTAGCAATAAACATTTCAATAAAAACACAGCAATTTTCAAGATCATTATTATGAAGTGTAGTAATCAAGGTCTCCAACCGGCCGTCTGCCTGATAGCCGGTAGTCTTTAAGTATTGCCAGTAGAAAGCCGCTGCAAGCTCATAAAACTTTTGCTCTGCATTATTCTTTTTCATACTTGAGTTTCTAACTTCATCTATATACATTTTCAAATACATTTTAACTGCCTCGGTGTCTGGAAAGCTTACCAGCATTTTTTCGGTGTAATACTGCAGCTTATCCTTCTGCCTTACGGCTTCAAAATTCGATACCTCATCAGAATTCACCAACGTAACTGTAGTCTCAATCTTGGAACTTTCTCTTGCTTTAATATATGATGTATTGATTTTTGAAATATTTGAAACTATAGGCCCAATTCCTATTTTTAAATCAACATCATATTCTACTCCAACGATTTCCTGTAGTTTCGCTATTTGGTCCTCGGGACTTTCACCACTGCTTTTAATATAAAATATAACAATGATATCCCCTTCCCTGTTTTGGAAGGTCCATCCTGAATTGTTCGAGTCGATCATATTTATTAGAATTGTTTTTATGGATATCAACAAAAGATTCCTATGCTGGGACCAAACACTGTCACCGGAGAGAACCGGTGAAATGAGACAAACCTGATACTCACAGTTGTCCTCCAGAATAAATCCGTCAATATACAATTCTTCAGTACCACCATCATTCTCCGTCAACTGCATAAGTGATCTTTCAAAAGCTTTCTGATTCTCCAGTATAAGCTTTCTATTTAGGATGTTACTCTTGATTGAAGACTGCAGCTCATTTTTTAGATTATCCACTTGCAGCTTGATACTATTAATCAGACTTACCTCGTCAACAGGTTTTAGTATAAATTCTTTAACACCAAGAGAGCAGCTTTTTTGCGCATACTTAAAATCGTCGTAGCCCGTTAGTACAAGAACCCTTAGATCAGGTAAAAATTCAAGCATCCGTCGGGTCATTTCAAGACCATCCATTTCTGGCATACAGATATCTGTAAGTACAATATCGGGCATTGTCTCCCTCGCAATTTCCAGTGCTTCCTGAGCACCGGAGGCTGTCCTGACCTCATCAATCTCAAGCTTACTCCAAGGAATCATATTATATAAACCATTCCGAATTATCACCTCATCATCTACGATTAATACTTTGTACAATATCCTTCACCTGCCTTTTTGTTTTCATACCTGTACTTAATATTTATGTATTCTCAGCATCTGGTCAGTATTCTAGGTATTTTCCGTATTTCCAGTATTTTTAGTTATTTCAAGTACGCCCCTGGATTAATATGTAATCTTA
This sequence comes from Bacillota bacterium, assembly GCA_023431385.1. Taxonomy (GTDB): domain Bacteria; phylum Bacillota; class Clostridia; order Acetivibrionales; family DSM-1351; genus Ruminiclostridium. The sequence goes on from JAEYWA010000115.1 coordinate 11,662, forward strand.
CATTTACAGTTATACCACCGTACTCGTTACCTTCATAAAACAAACCATATTTATTTCCATAGAATAATTTTATCCTTCTATGTACATTCCTGACACCGTAACCTACACTTGAATCATTATCCTCAAGTGTACGGTTCATACTTTTTATTTGGTCAGGCATCATACCGACCCCATTATCAATAACCTTTACAATAACATCATCCGCTTCTCTGACTGCAGTTATTTTTATGAAACCCTTTGACTGCTTAATTCTCAACCCATGGTATATAGAGTTTTCTACCAGAGGCTGAAGTGTCATCTTAGGTATCATTACTTCCAGAAACTCCTCTGAAATATCAATATAACTTTCCATACTATCTTTATATCTCATTTCCTGAATGGTCAGATAATTTTCCACGTGCTGCCATTCGCTCTTTAAAGGAATTATGGCTTCACCGCGACTGAGACTTATCCTATAGAAACCCGCAAGTGCCTTAACCATTGTGGAAATCTCATGGTGCCCGCACATCAATGCCTGCCAATGTATGGATTCAAGAGTGTTATAAAGAAAATGAGGGTTAATTTGCGATTGTAAAGCTTTAAACTCAATTTCTTTAAGCTGTTTTTGCTCATCAACTATCCTTTGCATCAGAACATTTATCTGTTCAACCATCAGATTGAAGCCCTTAGAAACCTGTTCAAAGTCGTAGCCGTGCTCAGACAGATTTATACGCGTTGTCAGGTCTCCCTTGGAAACCATGGACATCCTATAAATCAAATCATTAAAGGGTCGTAATAAATGTTTGCTGAATATTAACGATATGAATGAGGCCAGGAATACAGTTCCTATAACTATAATCAGTATTGCCAGCAGCATAACATTGTTATCTCTTAGAAGATAATTTATCGGGAGGGTTCCTATTACATACCAGTCCCAATCCTTTATATATTTATAAACTACAAGCTTTCCGTTTATTTCGGTTGAGCCGTCCTTTTTATCCAGTATTTCGTCAAGTCGGGCATTGTTCGATATTTTACTTTTATTAGTATGTGAAACAATTATACCCTGGCCGTTCATAATAAAGGTCTCGAGAGGCAGGTCCCTTTGTGTATGAGAATAAAACCTTGCTACAACATCCTCCGTAACAGATATACCCAGCATTCCAATAGGTCTCTTTATCCTATACTTATCAAAAATCGGCTGGTATACAGTGAGAGTATATTTCTTGTTTAAAACAGGATCCTGTCTGAAACTGATCCTGATTGGACTTCCTGAAATATCATTTTTGGATAGCAATCCGGCAATATTCGAAAAGTCTGAATCCTGTCCCGCCTTTGTAGGACCAAGATAAAGCACATTGTTATCAATTGCTTTAAAAAGACAAACATATAGAATATCTCTTTTCGAACCTATTATGTTGGACATGGAACGGTAAACATCATCAACAGTATCTGAGAAATCCACACCATCCATATCAGGCTTTGAAAGGTATTCCTGAAGACTTCTGTCAGTAACAATGCTATCAGGGGTACTTTCAATGTTCTTTAGATAGTCTTCCAGATTTGAAGTGTTCTGCTGAAGCTGAAGCATGGTCATATCTTTTGCCTGCTGTTTTATGGAACGGCTGGTTACAGTATAAGAAAAGCCTACCACAATCAATACAGTTAAGCATATTGTTATTACAAGATAATAAGTTAATTTTGTTCTGAAAGGCATGCTTCGCAATTTATTTTTAGCTAGCTGTAATAACCAGTTCTTCATATACGTCACCCTTTATTGATTATAGTACTGTAGAGTTATTTCCTCCATTTTTTTTGCAGCACGTTTAGGGTCTTCTCCTCCAAAAATTTGTCTTGTAAGTGTCAGATGGGCTTCTGAAAGCTTTGGAGGTAGGTATTGGTCATACCAGAACTGAACATTTGGAGATTTATTTATGTATTTCAAGACCTCGCTAGTCAACGGGTCTTTTATATCCACATTATCTACAGGTGGAATTTTACCTGCATGTATACGTTTTTGAACTGCCGTATCATCAATAAGATATTGTATAAGTTCAAAGGCTTCGTCTATGTAATGGCAGGAACTTGCAACAGAATAAAAATTATCTCCCATAGTGCCTATGGTGTTGTCAGGATGTCCTTTTCCCCCATCTACTACGGGAAATGGGAAAATACCTATTTTTTTATAAAATTCGGGGTGTTCGTATTTAACATTACTTAAAAACCAACTTCCGGATAAAAACATTACTGCTGATTCATTATACAAAAGATTACGGGCGTCACCCGCATCCTCATCCTGCCAATTGAAACCCTTTGGAAACGCCCCCAGGTTTACAAGCTCCTGTACCATTTCTCCTGCTTTTACAAATACTTCGTTATTAAAGGAACCGTTGTTTTTTCTGTTTGCCGCATCATCAAATACTTTTGGTCCTCCAAGTCTGTCAACGAAATACATATAGAACATGGAACCCGTCCAGGCTGTTCTGTTGGCGAGGGCAAAAGGTATGTATCCATGTTCTTTAAGTACCTTTATATTGTCTTTTAACTGGTTGAAGGTGGTAGGTTCCGATAAATTCAGTCCTTTATAGATATTCTTATTATAAAATATCAAGGTTATCGTCATATTCTCTACCGGAACACCCCATATACCGTTATCCATTGTTACCATATCAATTGCTTTTTTATTAAATCTGGATATGTAATTGTCCCTGTCCATAAAGTCATTAAGGTTTACAACTCCACCTATGCTTATGTATTCCTTAAGTATACTCCCGGACCATGTTGGAAAAACATCCGGCATCTGATTGGTAGCTACACAGACAGAAAGTCTGTTTTTATACAAATCATTAGGAATCAGTTCGTGTACTACCTCAAAACTCTTATTGCTTTGCTCAAAACGATGTACCGAATCGGCAATAACTTCATTAACCGCAGAGTCTCCCTGTATACTATAAAGAGTAAGCTGCTTTTTTTGAGCTCTTTGAGTGGTCATGCCCAATTGACCGTCATAGAAACAGCTTGACATCGGAAGAACTATTGAAAGTATAATAAGAGCTAGAAGTATCTTTCTCACGTTGACCTCCCTGCATATTAAAGGCATAAAACCGGTAGATATCGCTACTGACTTTTAATAATATATATCATATTTTTATTAAGGTAACAACTCTAAAAGTTTCCAGTTTATTGTTAATACCCTTTTGTCTGCTCAGTTTATCCCTTAACAGCCCCGCACATCATACCCTTGATCAGTTTATCCTGCCCGATTGCAAAAGCTACTATCATAGGAAGTGCACATAATGTAAGTACAGCCATTATCATTGGAATGTTGGAATTATATTGCCCCTGGTAATCCCATATTGATAAGGGCAGTGTTCTGCTTTTAGCAGATTGGGTCAATACAAGGGCAAAACTGAATTCATTCCACATGTTAACAGCGTTATAAATTGCTAATGTTGCTAAACCGGGCTTTGATAAAGGCGCTATAATATGGAAGAAGGTTCTGTATTTACCACAGCCGTCTATTTCAGCAGATTCTTCAAGCTCTTTGGGTATATCAGCCATAAAACTTGTCAGTATAAACACTGATATTGGCAGGTTAAAAGCGGTGTAGGGACCTATAAGTGCAAAAATTGTATCATATAAATGCATTTTTTGAGTCAGCTGAAAAACAGGTATAAGTGTTACATGTATAGGCACTGCCATCGCAGCTACAACAAGTCCGAATAGAGGTTTGTTAAATTTGAATCTAAACCTTGAGAAGGGATATGCTGCACATAGTGCTGTAAATAAGATAAGTGCCAGTGATACAGCTACTACAAAGGTACTGTTCAGCAGATACCTATAAAAATCACTTTTGATAACACCGATAAAGTTGTCCAGGTAAAATCCCTGTGGGAGTGCAAATACGCCAGCGGTTAGTATCTCAAACTGCTCTTTAAAGGCGGAGGCTACCATGAAATAAAAGGGGGCTCCTGCAATAACCAACCAAAATAAAGCTAATAGTGCTACGATTATTTTTAATACTGATACTCTTTTCTTAATCATACTCTATGCCTCCTCCTTTCCGTTTAATGCTCTAAGGGTTAACAATGAAATTAACGTTATTACGATAAACATACCTGATGCAATTGTTGAACCATAGCCCATTTGCATTGTCTGGAAAGCATTTTTATACATATATGTAGCCATAAGTTCGGTAGCACCACTAGGTCCTCCCTGGGTCATAACGTATATAAGATCAAAATACTTTAGTGAACCAACCAGCGACAGAACAGCCGCGCTCTTAACTGATCCTTTCATACATGGCAGTGCTACTCTCCAAAAATACTGTCCGTATGTGGCACCGTCAATTATCGAAGCTTCATATATTTCTATTGGAAGCGAACTAAAGGCAGCCAGGAAATAAACCATATAAAAAGGTATAAACTGCCAGCATATAACCGCAATAACTGCATAAATAGCCACCTGCGGATTACCCAGAAGGTCTATCATGCCCTCTCCGCCAAACAACGTTGACACAGCGCTTATAAGACCAAATTGTGGGTCATAGGTATATTTAAAAAGGAAACCTACCGCAACTGAAGACATCAGCATAGGTACAAAATAAACCATTTTGAGGAAGTTTAGTTTCTTTCCTCCTGTATCCAACAGGAATGCTAGTGCCATTGCAATAGGCAGCTGTATTGCTATAGATAAAATTACTATAATTATATTGTTAAGAAAAGACTTGAAAAAGACAGCGTCTGTCACAAGTGTTTTCCAGTTCTCCAAGCCAAAAAAAACCTTATCAGAGCTAATTCCGTTCCAATCATGAAGACTTAGCCAGAAGGAATTAACTATAGGGTATAATATAAAAATTAGAATAAAAAAGAATACCGGAATAAGGAATACCGTTGCCGCAATTGCAGTACTGCGTTTTCTGTGAATTAAAAGTGATCTGGTAGTTTGCATTGTTTCTCCTCCCCTCTGAATACGTGGTATAATTCAGACCGGTTATTTTTATGGGCAATAATGTTTTAAATATAATTGATGGGTATCAGATGAGTGATACCCAATCAATTATTGATTATACTATTTACCAGTTAATAAATTATTTACCAAATGCTTTTTTTGCAGCTTCTTCCATTTCTTTGTTTACTTGTTCAGGAGTTTTAGCAAGACCGAATATAGCTTGTGAAGTATCCTTGTGAACCTGTGCAACATCAGCTGGTAGATACTGATCATACCATAACTGAACAGAAGGAGCCTTTTCTACTGCATTCAATACATCCTGGAGCAGAGGATCGCTAACCTTTACACCTTTTACAGGAGGTACTCTTCCAGCTTCAACACGCTTGTTAACTGATGTATCATCTATAAGGTAAGTGATAGCTTTGAATGCGCCTGCTACGTCTTTACTGGTTGCAGCAACTGAATAGAAGTTATCTCCAACTGTACCAACAACTGAGTCTGGGCTACCTTTTCCGCCTTCAGCAGCTGGGAATGGGAATGAACCAATCTTCTTCATAAAGTCTTTTATCTTTGCATCTTTACTGCTCTCTGTTTCACCTTTTGCAGTTGAGAGGAACCATGAACCCATAAGAGTCATAGCAGCTTTTTCTTGATACAATAGCATACGTGATTGTCCTGAGTCTTCATCCAGACCGTTAAAGCCTTTATTGAAGAAATCTTTCTTAACCCATTCCTGAATCTTGTTTCCAGCCTGGGTAAAGGCTTCGTTTTCAAAGGAACCGGTACGCTGTGCTGCTGCATTAAAGGCCTCAGCTCCGCCAAAACGATCAGCAAGGTACATATAATACATTGAACCAGTCCACTGAGTCTTGTTAGCTAAGGAGAAAGGAATTACTCCATTCTTCTTCAAAGTATCAGCAACAGCTTCAAGTTCAGTGATTGTCTTTGGAACCTGAAGGTTGTATTTAGCAAATAGGTCCTTGTTGTAGAAGAACATTGCCACTGCTGTGTTTTCAACAGGTACTGCCCATATCTTATCCTTGTATGTAGCCTGATTTATAGCCGCCGGCATAAAGCGATCTTTATATCCGCCTTCGTTCATGTAAGTTGTCAGGTCAGCTATTTTGTTTGAATCAACGTAGGTGTTCATTGGTCCGCCTGACCAGTGTGGGAATATATCAGGCATTTGATCCGAACCCATTGCAACTGCAATCTTGGTTTTGAATGCATCATTCTGCATTACTGACACTTCAACAGAGTAGTTTGGATTGTCCTTAGTAAATCTGTCTACACTGTCTTTAATGATTGTTGGCATTGGCTCAGTTGTTTGAATGTGCCAAAGAGTTAATTTTACCGGGTCAGCTGCAGGTGCTGCAGTTGAAGATTCTGCTGCCGCTGTGGTTGATGGAGCAGTGCTTTGTGTTGAGGTTGAAGTTTCCGCTGTTTTTGATGAACCGCAAGCTGCAATAGACAATGTCATTGCAATTGCTAGTCCAGCAGCCATAGCCTTACTGATAGCTTTTTTCATTGTTCTTTACCTCCTTTAATATATAAGCTTGTTTGCCTTATGTATTTATAATAGCATCAAAGAACAATCAAATTAATTTACAAAACTTACTTCTTCATATAATTTTGTGACCTAACAAACAATAAATAAAAAACCTAACTTGTTTGTTAGGTTTATACAAAATAAATTATTCAATTTTAAGCAATACTTACGATAATCTGGTTTCAAAATCACTATAATCAAACTTTTTTACTAGCTTTATTCCGTCTTTTTCGCTATAGAGCGCTATAGCAGGAAGATTAACACCGTTAAAAGTATTGTTTTTTACCATGGTGTAGTGAGCCATATCGCAAAATACCAGCCTGTCTCCGGCTTTCAAAGGCTTGTCAAATGAGTAGTCCCCGATTATGTCTCCCGCCAGGCAGGTAAGTCCTCCTAGTCTGTACGTATAGTCTTTCTCCTCAGGTTTTCCGGCTGAAATAATGTTGGGTCTGTAAGGCATCTCAATTACATCAGGCATATGGCATGCTGCAGAGGTATCAAGAATTGCAATATTCATTTCATTATCCACTATGTCCAGAACTCTGGCAACAAGATATCCGGTATTTAACGCTATTGCTTCTCCAGGCTCAAGATAAATCTCAACTCCATATTTATCCTGGAAGAATTTTATTGTTCGTATTAGTGTTTCGATATCATAGTCTTGTCTTGTAATATGATGTCCTCCACCCAAATTCAGCCATTTCATATTTTTAATAAACTTGCCGAATTTTTCATCTACCACCTTTGCTGTACGCTCAAGTGCATCAGAGTTTTGCTCACACAAGGTGTGAAAATGGAGTCCGTCGATACCTTCAAGCTGGTCCGGTTTGAAGTTCCTTAGTGTGACTCCCAGCCTTGAATGATTTGCACACGGGTCATATATGGCATGGTCCTGTTCCGAGTATTCTGGGTTAATACGTATTCCGCATTCAATCTTCTTTCCGGGATAGTTCTTTACTTTGTTTTTAAACTCTTCCCATTGATGAAAGGAATTGAACACTATGTGGTCTGAGTATTTAAGAAGCTCATCGAATTCCTCCTCAATATACGCCGGAGCGTATACGTGAACTTCCTTTCCCATCTTTTCAAACCCCAGTCTTGCTTCGAAAAGAGAACTTGATGTTACTCCTTTAAGATATTTCCCAATCAAAGGATAAACCGAATGCATTGAAAAGCCCTTTTGAGCCAGCAAAATTTTACAGCCAGTTCTTTTCTGAACAGAATCAAGAATTTCCAAATTTTTAATTAATAATCTTTCATCAACTATATAACAAGGTGTCGGTAGCTTAGTTACATCTATATCCATTAATAGTTTCGCCTTTCTATAACAAACCTTACGCCGCTACTTCACCTTGTTGCAGACAAAGAATGGGAATCAGCGGCGTACTCATATTTTATTAATCAAGAAGTGAGGGAGAGAAATCCTCTTTCCATGGGAGGCCACATTTATTAAGGGCGTCCATAAACGGATCGGGATCAAATTCCTCAACATTATAAACTCCGGGCTTCATCCAGATTCCCTTTAACATCATCATAGCTCCGATCATGGCCGGAACTCCGGTAGTATAGGATATAGCCTGGGAACCAACTTCAGCATAGCATTCCTCATGGACACATACATTGTATACATAATAGGTTCTTGGCTTTCCATCCTTAATACCTTGAATTATGCAGCCTATATTGGTCTTACCCTTTGTTCTCGGTCCAAGTGAAGCCGGGTCGGGTAGAACAGCCTTTAAGAACTGTAGAGGTATTATTTTCTTACCTTCGAAATCTATAGGTTCAATAGATGTCATACCTACATTTTCAAGAACTCTTAGGTGAGTGAGATATTTTTCCGAGAAGGTCATCCAGAATCTTATTCTCTTTACACCCTTTATATTTATAGCCAAAGATTCAATTTCTTCATGGTGTAGAAGATAGATATCCTTTGGTCCGATTTCAGGCAAATCATAAACCTTTTTTAATTCCAGCGGTTCGGTTTCGACCCATTGCCCATTCTCCCAATAACTTCCGGGAGCAGTAATTTCGCGTATATTGATTTCCGGATTAAAGTTTGTAGCGAACGGATAACCATGATCACCTGCATTGGCATCGACTATATCAATATAATGAATCTCATCAAAATAGTGCTTTTCAGCATATGCACAGAAAACACTTGTTACACCCGGATCAAATCCGCTGCCCAATAAAGCCATGATACCAGCTTTTTCAAACCTTTCTTTATAAGCCCACTGCCATTTATACTCAAACTTTGGTATCTCAGGCGGCTCGTAGTTTGCAGTATCAAGGTAGTGCACTTTTGTAGCGAGACACGCATCCATAATTGTAAGATCCTGATATGGCAGTGCTACATTTATAACAATATCCGGTTTAAATTTATTTATAAGTTCAATAACCTCATCGGTATTATCTGCATCAACCTGGGCTGTCTGGATTTTTGTTTTACCTCCATCCAGTTTTGCCTTTATAGCCTCGCACTTTTCAACTGTTCTGCTAGCTATACATATTTCTTCGAATACATCAGGGTTTTGGCAGCATTTATGGATTACAACACTGGCAACTCCTCCCGCGCCAATAATTAAAGCTTTTCCCATATTACCTCCACTTTACGCGCACAGCGCGTACACAAATAGTAATGAAAAGACACGTAGTGGCTTTGAGCCAACATTGTGGCTTTGGTTCGTAAAGCGGCTATAAATTTATAGCCGTTCAACAATACAAGCGTGATTATACAAAAAAAACATTAAAAAATCAATAAAAATAGAAAATATTCTGCTTTATCTAGATTATCAATTCAAAATCTACATATTCCTCAATATTTCTTTCTTTTATTATTTATTTCTAAATGTATTATACGTACTTATCTTAAATTTATTTAATATGGGCTAAGCTCAGTGGCATATTTTCAGTCACTATTTCTTAAAAACAACCACTTTATGAGACGAATCAAGCTCTGCAAGTATAACCTGACTTTTAAGATCAGAAATTCCCTGCCGCTTGAGCTCACCCAGCAACCATAGCTCGTTTTTACCCATATACGTTAGATTTTCCTTGATTATATTTCCATCTATTATTAATGGAAGACTTACAGAACTTTCAGGAGCAGTCATATTCATATCCTTAAGGGTAACAGGTTTATTTTCTGCTTTAGGGAAAACTGAAAGCTGACCGTTTGGCTCAAATATTGCAGTCTGAACATCTGAAACTTTATCAAAACCTTGCTGCCTTATAAGGCCAAGCAGTTGGTTCAAACTGAGACTTAATCTTTTCAGCTGCTCAAAATCTATTTTTCCGTTATGAATAATTATTGAAGCGGTATGTTCCATAACAGGTGTAAATTTGTTAAATAGAGCCAACTTGGTGGCAATAATCATTAATATTACGAGAACTCCCGAACCGTAGACCGATTTAATTGCAACCTTGTCCACAATAGGCTCGGCAGCAACATTTGCAAATACCATCAGACCAGCCATCTCATAAGCAGTCATCTCAGCTATTGCCTTTTTAGTAAGAATTCTGGTTGCAAGATATGTGAAGAAATATACTATAATTACCCTTATGCTATAACTAAGTAAAGTATTCA
>JAEYWA010000249.1 GCA_023431385.1 Bacillota bacterium
GAATTCCCTGCTCCTTGCATTTCTTAAAGAGTTCCTTCAAAAATTCCGGCTGAATAAGCGGTTCACCGCCGCTTACCGTTATTCCGCCTTTTGAAGAATCAATAAAATTTCTGTATTTGGCTACCTCTTTTACAATATCATCAGCAGTATAAAGCTTGGCTCCTTCCGGACTCCAGGTATCCCTATTGTGGCAATATTTGCAGCGCAAAGGACAGCCTTTGAGAAATACAATAAATCTAATACCCGGACCGTCAACCGTTCCGAATGTTTCAAATGAATGAACCCTTCCTTTGACTTCCACAAAACCCACCTCTTTCGAAATTAATTACATAGTGAATTGCTTAATTATCACTATTTAAATGTTTTCATGTATGGTTCTATTTATTACATCAAGCTGCTGCTCTCTGGAAAGCTTGATGAAGTTGACCGCATAGCCCGAAACTCTAATTGTCAGCTGAGGATACTTTTCAGGGTGTTCCATTGCATCAAGGAGCATCTCTCTTTCAAAAACATTTATATTGATATGGTGTCCGCCTTCCTTGAAGTAGGAATCTAATAGTGCAGACAAATTATTTACCCTTGTATCCTCATCTCTTCCCAATGCTTTCGGTATGATTGAGAAGGTATAGGAAATACCGTCCTGTGCAAATTGATAAGGAAGCTTCGATATTGATTTCAAAACTGCCAGCGCTCCGTTTAAATCTCTGCCGTGCATAGGATTTGCGCCCGGCCCAAAGGGCTCTCCGGCTTTTCTACCATCTGGCGTATTTCCTGTTTTTGCACCATAAACTACATTGGAAGTAATAGTGAGAACTGACAGTGTCGGTACAGAGTGTCTGTATGTTCTCTGTTTTTCAAGCTTCTCCATGAAACTTTTAACCAGCATTACCGCTATATTATCAACACGGTCATCATTATTACCGAATTTAGGGTAATCACCTTCTATGTCATAATCTACAGCCAGGCCCTCTTCATTTCTGATAACCTTGACCTTGGCATATTTTATAGCACTCAGAGAATCCGCCACAACAGATAACCCTGCAATTCCGCAAGCCATGGTTCTGAGGATATCCTTGTCGTGAAGAGCCATCTGCAGCCTCTCATATGAGTACTTGTCATGCATATAATGAATTATATTCAGGGTATTGATATATAGTCTTGCAACCCATGTGAGAACTGTATCAAAACGTTTCATTACATCATCATAATCAAGATATTCCGTTTCGATAGGGTTTAGTGCAGGTCCTACCTGAACACCTGATTTTTCATCACGTCCCCCGTTTATTGCATACAGCAATGCTTTAGCCAGATTGCAGCGTGCCCCGAAGAACTGCATCTGCTTTCCGATTCTCATGGCAGATACGCAGCAGGCTATACCGTAATCGTCACCCCAATAGTACCTCATAATGTCATCGCTCTCATACTGAATTGAGCTGGTTTTAATTGAAGTATCAGCACAAAACTTCTTAAAGCCCTCTGGCAGGTGAACAGACCACAGAACCGTCATATTAGGTTCGGGAGCGTGTCCGAGATTGAATAGGGTATGCAGCATTCTGAAGGAATTCTTAGTTACAAGTGTTCTTCCGTCCAGCCCCATTCCTCCTATGCTTTCAGTAACCCAGGTCGGATCCCCCGAGAACAGTTTTTCATACTCAGGTGTTCTTAAGAACCTTACCAGTCTGAGCTTCATTACAAAATGGTCCATAAGCTCCTGTGCCTTTTGTTCTGTAAGTACACCCTCTTTAATATCTCTTTCAATATATATATCCAGGAAGGTTGACACTCTTCCAAGGCTCATTGCTGCTCCGTTTTGCTCCTTAACAGCACCCAGGAAAGCGAAGTAGAGCCATTGGAAAGCTTCCTGCGCATTTTCTGCAGGCCTTGAAATATCAAACCCATACTGCTGAGCCATCTGTTTCAGATTCTCAAGTGCCTTGATCTGACTCCTGGTTTCTTCTCTTTCCTGTATGGTTTCCCCATCCATGTAATCCAGTTCAAGGCTCTTCAGCTGCTTTTCCTTTTCTTCGATAAGTCTGTCTACACCGTAGAGAGCAACCCTTCTGTAGTCACCAATAATTCTTCCTCTGCCGTATGCATCAGGAAGCCCTGTTATAATGCCAGCTTTTTTAGCCTTCATCATTTCAGGTGTATAGGCATCATAAACTCCATCGTTATGGGTCTTTCGATACTCGGTAAAAAGCTTAACGACACTTTCATCAATTTTCTTTCCGTAGGCCTCACCACCCTTAACTACCATTCTGATACCACCAAAGGGCATAATACCTCTCTTAAGAGGTTGATCGGTCTGCAAACCGACTACTTTTTCGAGCTCTTTGTCTATATATCCAGGCTCATGGGAAGTCAAGGTTGAAATAATTTTGGTATCAACATCAAGGACTCCTCCGCTTTCCCTTTCCTTTGCAAGCAGACCGCTCACTTTTCCCCACAATTTTGTTGTATCCTCAGTCGGACCCTCTAAAAACGATGCATCTCCCTCGTAAGGAGTGTAGTTATTAATAATAAAGTCTCTTACATCTATTTCTTCGCACCAGTTACCATGTTTGTAATTTCTCCATGCATCCATATGATTCACCTCTTATGAAAATATAATTGTTTGTTAAAAGTTAATCTTAATAAAACTACCATGCTTTATTTATACCACAAAAGAGGTGTCCAAATCACAATTCTAACAATGTAATATATACCAAACCCGCGCAAGCATTCTCCTGCACGGGTTTGGTATTTAAAAAAAGTTTTTTGTATACAAGATTACCTTGCTTCTTTTAATTTCTCGGTAATAAATTTGTCTGCAAAACTCTTACTAAAGGGTAATTCTATTCTGGTTGTCCCTGATACCAGAACGGTTTTTGCTTCCCCCTCCTTCTGCTCAGTAACAACCTTTGCATCTTTAACACTTACCGTATGTTCTTTCCCGAATAATTCAAGAGTAGCCGTTCCATTCTCCACTGTGAAGCTTGGCAAATTCATATATACTATTACACCAACGGCTATTACTGCTGCAAGAACAGCCAATTTAATGATACTTTTAGCAACCTTGGCAACAATCAAGATGATTGCGGCAACAATTATTATAGGTATTAAAAATGATGCGTCTAAAACACCAAGTCCCTTTAGTAACTCCATAAATATTCCTCCGTTTTAATTTTAATAAGATAACGCCCCTGACTTAAATGTGAAATAAAACCACTAAATCAGGAGAATTATACCATTACAGCTATCTTGATGCAATACAAAAGGAGTATACGCGCCAACTACTTATTTATATATTTCTGATATTTCAACGGTTTTCCTTCCTCCCATGGTCTATATTCATTTGCAAAATCTACTCGTGACTTATAGGTAGGATGGTCGTAGTTCCAGAGCATATAAACGTAACCTGGTTCAGGCATGGCAAGGCTCTGCTGATGCATCTTTATGGTTGCCGTTGCTGTTGAAAAATTATTTTTTGTCAACTCCAGTTCAAATCTGTCGGCCTCTTTTTCAATACTTCTGGAATAAGCATTTATCATAGGTGATGTTATAAACAGCATTAGGTTTATTATGAGCATAATCAGTGGCAATGCTGCTACATCGGATAATTTGGTAAAACCCCAGCTGCCATTGGACTTTCTAAGGAACCAGTTGGACAACCTGTATACAAGGTATAAAACAATAATACTTCCAAGTCCACCGAAAATTATGGATTTCCAGATGTGTCCCATTAGGTAGTGACCCATTTCATGTGCTACGACTCCCAAAACTTCCTCAGTATTCAAATAATTTATTGTAGTGTCCCATAACACAATTCTTTTAGTATTGAGAACACCTGTCATAAAAGCATTCATTTGATTTGTTTCTTTGCTCTTATCTACCTGCAGTACCTGGCAATTATCTATGGAAGTTCGTGAAAGCAGTTCATCAATTCTATTTGACAGCTGGACATCCTCCACCTGTTTGTACTCGTTGAATATCGGATCGATTACCACCGGCTGTACATATGAACCTATAAACAAATATGGTATAGAAACGAGGCCAAGATACAGCCACCAACGTTTTGGACACTTCTTTATAATAAGGAATGGAACCCATATTACAGCAGCAGTCAATACTGTGTTAACCACAAAACTCTTTATCATTTCAATTATCCACTGGTACAAGGTCTGGTTTGAAAGACCATAGCGGTGCATTCTGAAGAAGCCGGTATACACATCAAGAGGCAGGTAGATTAAGGTTTCAATAAGTGAGTATACAAGGAAATACAAAATAATTACTAGTACCCATCGCTTTGTTCGACGGGAAGCCCAATTTCTGATACCTGCCGACAGCTTTGAAAACAAGAAGAATGCAGGAACGGCAAATCCTAGAAAAAGCCTCAGTAGCCATGTGGCAATTTTGCTTTGCTGAAAATCAAAGGCCTCTGGTGAGGGCTTTGAAACAGTTACAACATCAGGTAATGCAACGGATACTTTGTCAGGGTATGTATTAATAATGTTTCTAGTATTAATGTTTTCAGATATTAATACAGCTAAAGCAAATACAACAAAAACAGCTAGAAAAATTATTATAGCTTTGCGGATTTCCTTACTCAAAAGAACTCAACTCCCTTTATAATCAATTAATGTTTATGGTATTTTATCCATAAATTCCTATCCCATTGACCCCTATTCCATGGAATCCTTCCATGAAACCATTATCCATGGAACAAGCCTCTAATTAAATTATATGATATATTCAAACCAATTAGGAGTGTTTTGTACCTTTTGCAAAAACAGTTTCAATATTCAGTTCAGTATCACATATAACACAGTCGGCATCCTTTCCGACTTCAAGGGTACCCTTCTGCTTGTGAATTTTAAGTATCTTTGCGACATTTTTTGTAATAAGTAAGATTGCCGTCTCCAGCGGAACTCCTTTATCTTTCACAGCTATCTTTAACTCTTCGAAAAGTATTTTTGTAGTTACAGTATCCGAAGAAACAACATTTCCCTGAGCATCAAAAACCGGGGCACTGCCGTAGGCATCGGAACTCATTGTAACTCTGCCAATATCAGCACCGGTATCTAACAGTTTTTTTAGAGCATCATAGCTGGCAATGCATTCAGGGTCTTCCTTGCTTGGAATAAATCCCCCAGTGAGGTCAATATACCCGCCCTTCTGCAGATAGCTGCAGGCCTGCTCAAACAGCATGCCAGTTCTGTTTACGTGTGTGGGTAGAAAATGAGTAACAGGAATCAGTGATTCATTTATCATTCTGAACAAATATTCAAGTCCTGTTTCACCCGTTCCCATATGGAAATGAACCAGCCCTGCCTTGCCTGAAAGCAGTGCGCCGTTTCTTGCCTGAGCTGCAATTCTGGCAATTTCTTCAAAGGTAGGCTGGAATGCTCTGTGATCCTCCAGGCAAAGCTCACCGACACCTATAATCTTGTCCACGAATACCATATCGTTCTGTATACTTCCTGTGAGAGTTACAACCGGAACCTGATAGGAGCCGGTGTACATGAACGTGGACAAGCCCTCGGCTTCCAGCTGCTTTGCCTGGGCATACAAGCCTGCCACACTTCTGGTTACTCCGTCTGCCCCAAGAACTCCAACAACAGTGGTAACACCTGTTTTCAGTATATCAGCCGCGTTTGCCGAAGGTGTACGGGTTGAAAACCCTCCCTCGCCGCCTCCGCCTGCTATGTGCACATGGAGATCTATAAAGCCGGGCAGAACAATCTTTCCGCTGCAGTCAATCACCTCTACCTCATCTATACTGCTAGCATTTATTGAGGTCTTGACTGCCGCAATTTTATCAAAACAAAACAGGATATCCTTTTTTCCTAGGAAATCCGGCGCATAAACTGTAGCTTCCTTTAATAATGTAAACATAAAATTTCCTCCGAGTTATATCATTCCTCCTATCAGTAATATTGATACCAAAAAAA
>JAEYWA010000181.1 GCA_023431385.1 Bacillota bacterium
GCTTTGGTGCTTACAGATGCAGAACTAGTATCCCGATGTATAAATGGTGATAGTAGTGCGTTTGAGGAAATAGTGACAAGATATAAAAAACTGGTTTACAGTGTAGTATATAAGATGATATCGGATAAAGAAGAAGTAAACGATGTTTCACAAGAGGTTTTTATCAGATTGTACAAGTCTCTTGATAAATATAATCCGGAATATAAAATGTCAACATGGATTGTAAAAATTACTTCTAATTTGTGTCTGGACACCTTAAGAAAGAAAAAGCAGGATACAGTTACTCTTGACGATGCTATTGGAGTTTCAAGCGATATAGATACACCTGAACAGACCTTGATAAAAAAGCAGAGGTCGCAACTAATAAAAAATGCTATTAATGAGTTACCTGAAAAATATAGAATACTTATAGTACTTTTCCATAATAACGGAATGTCATACGAAGAAATGACAAAGGTGTTGAATGAGCCAATGTCTATAATAAAAAACAGACTATACAGAGCCAGGCTCATGTTGAAGGAAAAGCTTGATAGTGCAAGGAAGGAGGAGGTATTATGAAATGCAACGAAGCACAGGCTTATATGATGAAATTCTTCGATAATAATTTAAATGGTATCGAAGAAGCTCAATTTAAGCAGCATTTGAATAACTGTAAAGAATGTTCTGATGAATTTTTATCCCTGAAGGAAATCTTCTCAGAAATAGAACAAGACTCAGTAATTGAGCCTCCCGAAGATTTTGAACTACAAGTAATGAGCAGGTTGGAAAAAGAAGTTGTTATGTATTCAAAACCTGCAGGGGAAAACACGTTTGTATATAATATCCTTTTGGCTGCGGTAACATTTATATTTGTAATTTTATTCGGCGGAATTATATACGAAGCTGTTAAACAACCGATAGAGCTTTTTCAGAAGGTACAATTTGCAACAGGCCTTTCAAAGGAATTTTTATCTGCAGCGGTTTCTATGATAAAAGGAATGGGTATCGCTATAATGGGTGTTGCTGCATCCATTTATAAGACCTATTATTATTTGTACATTTTACTTGGAATCCTGCTGCTGGTCGTTCAGAGAGTCTTCTTCAGAATGGTCAGAGAGGGTAATGGTGCAGCACAATGAGTAAAAAAATGAGAGTAATACTTATTGCACTTATGGCTTTATTAATGGTCCCCGGAGTGGTGTCGGCTGCAAAGAATGATTTGACAATAAGCAATCTTATAATTTTGGAAGATAAAAGTATTACCGATACAAGCTGCGGAAATGTCACCATTGTCCTTGGCTCGGCAGATATAAGAACAAATGTACTTGGAAGTGTTATAGTAATATTCGGGAAGGCTAATATAAGCGGTAACATCAGCGGAGATGTAGTTTCTGCTTTCGGTGAAGTCTATATTGATGGCAATTCAAGTATAGAGGGCAATCTTGTTTCGGTTGGAAAACTTGAAAAAGACAACGGAGTTACAATAGCAGGAACTAAACTGACAATTAATTTTGATTTCATTTCGATGTTCAAATCAAACGGAATATTAATCAATACCCTTATATTCTGCGCTATATTTACTCTTGTGGCCGGACTGATATTGATAACAATTTTTACATCAAGATTTAGGGCAATGTCTTATTCGATGGGAACGGCAATGTCAAGAAGACTGATTTTGGGCGCTCTGATTGTAGTCAGCCTGACAATAGTTCTTGCGTTCCTTATTTTTTCACTTATAGCTCCGGCGGTATACATTATTTTCATAATGCTTTCTGATATAGTCGGCAGTATATATCTCGGAACTCTAATATTCAGGAATAATTATGAAAGATCGGGTATATACCTTCAGTTTTTTGTAGGACATATACTTATTTATATTATAAAGATAGTCCCTTTAATATTTATTCCTTCGGGTTCCTATACTACACTTATGATATATGGAATTTGTTTCCTTATAGTAGAATTTTGCCTGGCTTCCTTCAGTATCGGAACGGTTATTGATACAGGGTTTGGAAAGAAGGCGCCTTTTTTGAATAGTATGAAAAAAGTATAATCTGCCTCTTGAAGTATTTCCGGACTTGATAATTCCATGCTAAATGAATATAATATTTTCATAGTTTGATTTGTTAAGCTCTTATTTGGTATAATACTAAATATACAGTTGTCAAGTTATAAAAACGGGGGAGATAAAATGATTTCAAATAAAGTTGTTATAAATTGTCCATCAGGTTTAGATTCAAAAGCTGCTGCACTACTTGTTCAAAAAGTATCAAAGTATAGCTCAAGTATATGGCTTGAAAAAGGTGAAAGAAGGGCAAATGCCAAAAGTCTTCTTGGCTTACTGTCACTTGGTGTGGAAAGACAGGCGACAATAACTGTTATCACCGATGGAGAGGATGAGGAAAAGGCCTCAAAAGAGATCTCGGAATATTTCTCCGCTGGATTTTAACCAGATTATAAGATATGCTATAGTTTAATATGTATAAAAACAGCTGTGGCTTCTGCAGACCGGAGAGTTTGCATAAACCACTTTTTGTTTATGTGAGGAATTTTGCTTAGACACTTACGACAGAGAAAAGATGGTGAGAAACATTAAATGTTTGATATACAGGAAGAATTGAAAAAATTGCCGGATAAACCCGGAGTATATATAATGAAGGATGCAAACGGCGTTGTCATCTATGTCGGTAAGGCAGTCGTGCTGAAAAACCGTGTAAGGCAGTATTTTCAGCATTCCATAAATCACCCTCCGAAAGTATGTGCAATGGTTTCCAGAATCCAAGAATTTGAGTATATTGTCACAGATACTGAAGTTGAGGCGTTGATGCTGGAATGCAATCTTATCAAGAAGTACAAACCGAAATACAACATACTTCTAAAAGATGACAAGCATTATCCTTATATAAAAGTAACAATGAACGAGCAGTTTCCCAGAATATTAAAAACCCGCAGAGTGGAAAAGGACGGTGCAAAGTACTTTGGACCGTATTCTAGTGCGTTTGCGGTTAATGACGCAATTGACACAATAAAAAAGCTGTTTCCCATTAAAACCTGTAACAAAGTACTTCCAAGGGATATAGGCAAATTCAGACCCTGTCTGAACTACCACATAAAACAGTGCCTGGGACCATGTCAGGGTGAAGTAAATAAAGATGAGTACAGAAATGTAATGAAAAAGATATGTAGCTTTTTAGGTGGACAATACGACGAACTAATAAATGACCTTAAGGGGCAGATGGTGACTGCTGCGCAAAATCTTGAGTTTGAAAAGGCAGCTCAGCTAAGAAATAAAATCAACAGCATCATTCAGCTCTCCGAAGCGCAGAAGGTATTGTCCGCCGACGGACAGGACAGAGATATCATAGGTTTTGCACAGAATGTTACCGATCTGTGTATTCAGGTGTTCTTTGTGAGAAACGGAAGAGTTGTGGGAAGGGAGCATTTTGTATTTGAGGGCGAAGGAAACGAGGATGTAAGATATTCACTCTCAGCCTTTATAAAACAGTTCTACAATACAGTTCAATTTGTACCTTCTGAAATAGTTCTTCAGCAGGAGATAGAAGACATCGAAATAATTGAACAGTGGCTTACAAGCAAAAGAGGCTTTAAGGTAAGTCTCAGGATACCTCAGAGAGGTGAACTTGTAAAGCTTGTGAAGATGGTTGCACAAAATGCCGAAATATCTCTTAAGCTCCATGGAGAGCGTCTCAAGCGCGAGAGCTCGGTTCATGAAGAAGGTCTTAAGGAGCTGACAAAGGCTTTAAGGCTTGAATGTATTCCAGACAGGATAGAATCCTATGATATATCCAACACAGGCTCTTCAGAAATAGTTGCATCAATGGTTGTGTTTGAGAGAGGCCGGCCTGCCAGGGATGAGTACAGGAAATTTAAAATGAAGTCGGTATCTGAACAAAACGACTATGCAAGCATGCAGGAAACTTTGTACAGAAGACTTACCAGAGCAAAGAGAGAGGCTGAGGAAGAGGTCGAACAAACCAAATTTTCAAAACTTCCTGATCTTATTCTGGTGGACGGCGGACTGGCACATGTAAACGCAGCACAGCAGGTCGTAGACGAATTAGGTTTTGAGCTGGTGATTGCAGGAATGGCAAAGGATGACCGGCACAGGACAAGGGCTCTTGTCTACAAGGGTGCCGAATACGAGCTGACCTCAAATATGCCGCTGTTAAGGCTGATCACAGAAATCCAGGATGAAACACACCGAGTTGCTGTACAATATAATAGAAAGCTAAGAGAAAAGAGATATACACATTCAGAGCTGGATGAGATAGAAGGAATAGGCGAAAGTAGAAAGAAGGCACTCATCAAGCATTTTAAATCACTGGCGGCTATAAAAAAGGCTGAGCTTACACAATTGCTTGAGGTTGAGAGAATAAACAAAAAAGTTGCCGAAAAAGTATATGAGCATTTCAGAAAGTAAATGAAAAGTGAAAAGCCAAGGAAGGCTTTCTGCACAAGCCCGAATTTATAAGGGTTAAAAAGGTAAGATTAATAATAAATTTTAGGAGAAGGTATTAAAATATATGTCAGTCTTTGCAATAGCCGACCTGCATCTTGCTTTGGGAATAGATAAGCCAATGGATATATTCGGAGGCAGATGGTCAAATTACATGGAGAAACTTAAAAACAACTGGATAGAAGTGGTAAAAGCTGAGGATACTGTTATTATTCCCGGGGATGTATCCTGGGCAACATATATTGAAAATGCCTACGAGGATTTTAAGTTTATTGAAGCACTGCCCGGAAGAAAGGTCATTTCCAAAGGCAATCATGACTATTGGTGGACTACCACCTCAAAGCTAAACAAATATCTAATTTCGAATGGGTTCGAAACCATTTCGTTTATGCATAATAACTCTTTTAATATAGAAAATCTGGCCATATGTGGTACAAGAGGCTGGAAATGTCCGGGAGAGGATGATTTTAAGAAGGATGATGAAAAGATATATAATCGTGAAATTGAACGGCTTGAGCTCTCCTTGAAAGCCTCAGGCAGCTTTGATTATAATCAAAGGTTGGTTTTCCTGCATTATCCCCCAGTTACTTCTAAAAGTCAGGTATCAGGATTTACCGATATAATGAAAAAATACGGTATAACAAGATGTTTTTACGGTCATCTTCATGGTGAGGGCATAAAAGGAGCTATAGAAGGTGATTACGAAGGAATTGAGCTGAAACTTATATCAGCTGATTATTTAAATTTTATGCCGCTGTTGATTTATAAATAATAAAAAGGTAACGGACCATTAACTATTAGTTATTCACATAAAAGGGCAGGATTGTATATTGAAACCGAATATGTTGGAAAATACTCACCAGAATGTTGACAGAAGGCTCTGTTAAGGTTATATTGATTCTTGAAATATACAAACAATATGGTATAATTGAATGGTTAATTTTTAATACAAGGATGTTTTTTCTGATTTATATAGAAGATTAACTAAAAAACAAGCATAAAGCTGATTAATAAAATTAAACAAAACTAAATACCGGGAGGAAGTTTATTAAAATGAAAGTTAACAAATTAGAAGATGTTGAAAAGAATGTTGTTCAGCTTGAAATAGAAGTTGATGCAGCTAAATTCGAAGAAGGTATGCAGCAGTCATACAAAAAGAACGCATCAAAATTTAATGTACCTGGCTTTAGAAAGGGTAAGGCTCCAAGAAATATTGTTGAACGTTACTATGGAGAACAGGCATTATATGACGATGCTATTAACATAGTTTGCTCAGAAGCATATGACCAAGCTATTGAAGAAAAGAATTTACAGCCTGTGGACAGACCTGAAATAGATATAATCCAGATTGGAAATAAGCAAAATCTTATTTTTACTGCAAAGGTTACTGTTAAACCTGAGGTTGAACTGGGTGCTTATATGGGAGTTGAAGTTACTAAGGCTGACGCTACAGTAACTGATGAAGATGTTGAAAAGGAATTCAACAAGGTTGTTGAAAAGAATTCACGCCTTGTAACTGTTACCGACAGACCTGTTCAATCCGGAGATACAGCGGTTATTGATTTTGAAGGCTTTATTGATTCAGTACCCTTTGAAGGCGGAAAAGGAACAGATTATAGTTTGGTAATTGGTTCAGGCACATTTATTCCTGGCTTTGAGGATCAGTTGATCGGAAAGAGTACAGGAGAAGAAGTTGATGTTAATGTTAACTTCCCGGAAGAATACGGTAAGGAAGAGTTAAATGGCAAGCCTGCATTGTTCAAAGTAACAGTCAAGGAAATAAAAGTTAAAGAATTGCCTGAAATAGATGATGAATTCGCAAAGGATATAAGCGAGTTTGATACTCTCGAAGAATATAAAAAGGATTTGAGAAATAAATTAGAAGAGACTGCTAAGCATAAAGCAGAGCATGAAAACGAAGAAAGTGTTATCCAGAAGGTAGCAGAGAATGCAACTGTTGAAATACCAAGAGTTATGGTTGAAAAGCAGATTGATTCAATGGCAAGAGACTTTGATATGAGACTGCGCTACCAGGGTCTTGATCTTCAGAAGTACCTTGAAATAATGGGTATGGATTTTGAAGCCTTCAGAGGCCAGTTTGCAGGAAGAGCTGAAAACGAAGTTAAAATTCAGCTTGTTGTAGAAAAGATTGCTCAGGTTGAAAACGTACAGGTTTCAGATGATGAACTTGATGAAGAGGTTAAGAGGATGGCTGAAGCTTACAAGCAATCAGCAGAAGACCTTAAGAAGTCTTTAACACCTGAGGATCAGGTCTATGTTAAGAAGGATATAGCCTTTAAAAAGACTATAAAATTATTGGTTGAGAATGCAAAGCTGGCTTAATATGCCAGCTTTAAACCCTGGACGTTAACAGGTGTTTATTTATTTTTACTTACTTGTAGCATTTTGGTATTTGAAAAAATACGATTGGACACCTTCGGAAATGGGTAATATTATATAAGAGTAACTAAGGTATCGATTTTTCTACGAGTATTAACCGTTCGTAGAAGAATAACATATATTAAATAAGGGAGGTATGATCATGAGTTTGGTACCTATGGTTGTTGAGCAGACCAATCGTGGTGAGAGGTCTTACGATATTTATTCAAGACTGTTAAATGATAGGATTATAATGTTGAGCGATGAGGTTAATGATGTAACTGCCAGTCTGGTTGTTGCACAGATGCTTTATCTTGAAGCACAGGATCCCGATAAGGATATTATGTTTTATATAAACAGCCCGGGCGGAGCTGTGCATTCCGGTTTTGCTATTTTTGATACAATGCAGCATGTAAGATGTGATGTATCGACTATATGTATGGGTATGGCTGCAAGTATGGGTGCATTTTTATTGGCTGCAGGTGCAAAGGGAAAAAGGTTTGCACTTCCAAATAGTGAAATTATGATACATCAGCCTCTTGGTGGTGCTAAAGGGCAGGCAACAGATATTAAGATACACGCTGAGAATATTTTGAAGACTAAAGACAAATTAAACAGAATATTAAGCGACAGAACCGGTCAGCCTCTGGATAAGATTGAAAAAGATACTGACAGAGATTTCTTTATGTCTGCTGAGGAAGCGAAAGCCTACGGACTTATTGACGATATTATGGTTAGAAGATAATAATTTGAGGTGCAATGATGACCAGATATGATGAGAAGAAGCAGTTGAAATGCTCTTTTTGCGGTAAGTCTCAAGAGCAGGTGAAAAGACTGGTCGCAGGTCCTGGAGTTTACATTTGCGACGAGTGCATAGAATTATGCTCCGAGATTATTGAAGAGGAATTCGAAGATACAAAAATAGATGCAGAAATAAATGAAATACCCAAACCAAGAGAGATAAGAGAGATTCTTGACCAGTACGTTATAGGTCAGGATGCAGCAAAGAGATCTCTTGCAGTGGCTGTTTACAATCATTATAAGAGAATAAACAGCGATTTGAAGTCCTCCGATATTGAGCTACAGAAGAGTAATATTGTAATGCTTGGACCTACAGGCAGTGGTAAAACTTTTCTGGCGCAGACACTGGCAAGAATACTGAATGTTCCTTTTGCCATCGCCGATGCTACTTCTCTCACAGAAGCGGGCTATGTCGGAGAGGATGTTGAGAATATCCTTTTGAGATTGATACAGGCCGCTGATTATGATATTGAAAAGGCAGAAAAAGGTATTATTTATATCGATGAAATAGATAAGATAGCTCGTAAGTCTGAAAACCCTTCAATAACAAGGGATGTAAGCGGCGAGGGAGTACAGCAGGCATTGCTCAAAATTCTTGAGGGTACATTGGCTTCTGTTCCACCTCAGGGCGGAAGAAAGCACCCACATCAAGAATTCATTCAAATTGATACCACAAATATATTATTTATATGCGGTGGTGCATTTGATGGCATTGATAAAATAATTCAGAACAGAATAGGCAAAAAATCACTTGGCTTCGGAGCAAAAATTGAAAGCAACAAAGACCGTGATGTTGGAGAACTTTTAAAAGAAATCCTTCCTCAGGATTTGCTGAAATTCGGACTTATTCCTGAGTTTGTGGGAAGACTTCCCATTGTGGTAACACTACAGTCGCTGGATAAAAAAGCTCTAGTACAGATACTTACCGAGCCGAAGAATGCTTTAGTCAAGCAGTATCAGAAGCTGCTGGAAATGGATGATGTACTGCTGGAAATTCAGGAAGATGCTCTTGGTCTTATTGCTGAAAAGGCAATAGCTAGAAATACCGGAGCCAGAGGACTTCGTGCAATACTCGAAGAAATCATGCTTGGCGTAATGTATGATATACCTTCAATGAATAATGTTGAAAAATGCATTATTAATAAAGAGGTTATAGAAAACAATACCCAGCCCGAGCTTATATATAACGAGAACCGAAAGTCTTTGAAAAAGGCAGGTTCAAAAAAAGCACGGGTCAAGAAGGAATCAGTATCATAAGTAAGAAAAGTAAAGTTGTTTTATAAGGGACTGTCTGTAACAATAAACTTGTTATGAGATAGTCCTTTTTTGAGCGTCAGGAGTTTTACATAGTTTATTCCTTTGAAGCAAATATATTGGCTTCATGTACCCTATACTGTGAGTGTGAGCAGGCACATATTATAGCACATATTAATTAGTATTTTATTTTACTTACTATATTGAATTGTGGTATGAACTGGTGTATAATATGACCACGGTCATAACATATAACAAGTCATAAAGAATAAGATTATTAGTTTTATATTTTGAAGAAAAATAAAATTTATCAGGAGTAGGAGTACAATATGTCGATCTTTAAACAGCAACGGGAAAATGTCAGGGTAAGTATACAAGAGTCGGCTATTTCGCTATTCAGGCAAAAGGGCTATGAAAACGTAACTATTGATGAGATTACAAAAAATGTTGGAATAGCCAAAGGGACTTTTTATAACTTTTATTCAGCTAAATTTGACATTTTGCTTTTATGGGCAGAACAGGAGTTTGGCAAAGTGGATTTTAAAGCAGCTATGAATTCTGAAAAAACAATAAGTAGAAATGTAGATATGCTAATAAAAATACTTGTAAAAGCAATACAGGAAAATGAGCAGTTGTTTAGAGCCTTTATTAATGAGATTTTCAAGGTGCCGGGTGATGGTAAATTTGACTTCATATCAATTTTTAAGAAGTTGGTTACTGATTCAAAGGATTTTAAGGAAATAGGGGGAAGCCTGCTGGACGAGAAGCTGCTTATATTGAATAATGTATTTTTCTTTGGGATAGTTAACTGGTACAGCCGGCAGAAATCAATAGAAGGGCTCGAGGTATATCTTGGAAAATTAAAAAGAATATGTTTGTCGGGTTCTCTAGCGAATTTTGATGAAGGAGTTGTTTATGAGTAAGTCACAT
Organism: Bacillota bacterium; assembly: GCA_023431385.1. Taxonomy (GTDB): domain Bacteria; phylum Bacillota; class Clostridia; order Acetivibrionales; family DSM-1351; genus Ruminiclostridium. The sequence continues at coordinate 9,821 of JAEYWA010000181.1, forward strand.
TCACGTAATCTTATTATCAGCGGTAGTCTTTTTACATTGATACTACTTCTCTGGCCGGCTTTTATGGCACTTTCAGGAGGTAGCGCCGGTTCACTGGAGGAAAAGGTGCAGGAAATCAGTCAGGATGGAACATTTTATTACATTAATTTTGTTATTGCATCTTTAATTGCACCATCTGCAGTTGCTTTAATATTAATAGTTTCAGGACTTTATAGAAAAGAGAATAAGGGCTTGCTTGATACTATTGGAATTGTCCTGTTAATCGGGTACGGCATACTAAATTCCATATCCTATATATCACAGTATTCAATACTTGCCGGATTAATCACAACCGAAAAGCTCAGTGATGCAATAGAATGGCTCTTTGATAATAAGGATTCTTTGGTTTATTTCTTAAATCAAATGGGCTACAGCCTATTTGGATTAGGGGTTATAATAATTTTTATGAGGTCTTTACGGGAAAAAGGTATAATAAAAGCGTCAGGACTAATATTTTGTGTTTCGGGGGCATTATCTATACTGGCTTTCGTTGGCTTACTCCTGCAGAACGAATTACTGAACATGTTAACGATACTTAGTGGATTACTATTGGTTCCGGCTGGAGTATTAGCTGTAATTTTGGGAGTCAAAAATGCTAAAGCAAAAACAGTAATGTGAAATGCGGGATAATAAATATCTTTTAATATAATTAATACTTAATTTTGAATTGAGGAGAGCAGCTCTTTATATGGGGCTGCTCTTTTTGTAGTTGATAGGTTTTTCTGATAACTTTTGTTTCTGAAGCTTTTTTGAAATTAATCCCATATTTCGGGATAAAATATGAATCATTGCCAATAATATAATTGGTACGCAGCAAAAAGCTTAGGAGGTAGTGTATGTTTACAACTACGATGTTTATCATACAGTTTTTCTTTTCTGTTATCATAGGAATTTATTTTTTTACATTACTTAAGACACAGCAGGGTAACAGGAGTGCAGTTGATAAGGAATCCAGAAAAGAACTGGAGAAATTGAGAAAATTGAGAGATATTCATTTGACCGAACCCTTGTCAGAAAAAACAAGGCCATCCACCTTAAAGGATATTGTTGGACAGGAACAGGGAATTAAAGCTCTCAGAGCATCCCTGTGCGGCTCAAATCCACAGCACGTTATAATCTATGGACCTCCGGGCGTGGGTAAAACCGCTGCAGCCAGAGTCATCCTTGAAGAAGCAAAGAATAACGGCATTTCTCCGTTTAGAAAAGAAGCCAGGTTTATTGAAATGGATGCAACAACCTTAAGGTTCGACGAGAGAGGCATCGCAGATCCTCTTATTGGATCAGTACACGATCCGATATATCAGGGAGCAGGAGCCTATGGTGCAGCAGGAGTCCCTCAGCCTAAGCCCGGTGCTGTAACAAAAGCTCACGGTGGTATTTTGTTTATTGATGAAATTGGAGAACTTCATCCAATCCAGATGAATAAACTCCTTAAAGTTTTAGAGGATAGAAGAGTCTTCCTTGAAAGTGCCTATTATACCTCTGAAGACAGCAACATACCCTCACATATTCATGATATATTCCAAAAGGGTTTACCGGCAGATTTCAGGCTCGTAGGAGCCACCACCAGAACTCCAGACGAAATTCCTGCAGCTATCAGGTCCAGATGCGTTGAAATTCATTTCAGACCCCTAAGAGCAGATGAAATATGCACCATATGTGAAAATGCGGCACTTAAAGGGGGATATATCCTTAAGGAGGGCTGCAGCGATCAGGTTGCAAAGTATGCACAGAACGGAAGAGATGCTGTAAACATTGTTCAGATAGCAGGTGGAATTGCAATGCTGGAAAACAGGAATTTCATTGATGTTAAGGACATTGAGTGGGTTATAGAATTCGGTCATTACAGCCCGAGGATAGAGAAGAAGGTTAATTCGGAGGTTCAGATCGGTTGTATAAACGGTCTTGCTGTATTCGGCAATAGTACAGGCATGGTAATTGACGTTGAAGCTACGGCAATGCTGGTTGAGCCGGGCAGTGGCAGCATACGTATTACTGGAATTGTTGAAGAGGAGGAAATGGACAGCAGGGGTCATAAATTAAAAAGAACCAGCTCTGCCAAAGCATCTGTTGAAAACGTTCTGACAGTACTGAAGAGATATCTTAATATAGATTTCAAGGACTATGAAATTCACCTGAACTTTCCGGGCGGCATACCGATAGATGGCCCCTCAGCCGGGATAACAATAGCCACAGCAGTATATTCCGCAGTTAAGAATATACCTGTCAGCGGCGATATTGCGATGACTGGGGAGATATCCATCAAGGGTAAGGTAAAGCCTGTGGGAGGGGTTGTTGCCAAGGTGGAAGCCGCCAGAACAGCCGGAATTACGAAGGTATTTATCCCGAAGGAAAATTATCAGGAGTTGTTTGAAGATATGGATATAGAAGTTATTGCTGTTGATAGCATCGGACAGGTTATGAAAGCCATCTTTAATGCCGACGTGATAGACAGAAAGGATGAGGCTATAATAAACAGCTCAGTTCCGGTAACAGTACTGACAGCCCAGGGTACCTAGCAATTACCTTGGATATGTAGTAACCATCTGCAACAATAACTAACTACAGCCTCGTTACATCAATGTGGAAGAAGTGTTAGTTTAGATAGAGCAGTATATCCGAAAAAAACAAATTTAACTCTGAATTAAGTCTTAAGTGATATCGGCCAATACACTTATGAATGAACAGCTTCGTTTAGCATTATGGTAAACGGGCTGTTTTTTATTGTCTAGGAAAGTATAAATTTTTTTGTGCAAAAATGAGTATTGGAGTGCACACAGATAAAGGCGTATAAGATAAATGTGAAAGTTTTCCTAGACTATAAAATACTATTAATTTATGCGCGTGCCAAATTCTCCATGAAACATTAATCCGAAGAAAATATTTCGTAGAGGAAAAAGGCCAAGTGTGCTCTTGTCTCAGTATAACAGTACTGATTAATTTATGTGGTATAATTACCTTGGTAAATAACATGAAAGGTGACTTCAATGAAGAAAAAGACCATATCCGCACTTGCAACACTAGTAACAGCAGCAATTATCGCAATAGGAAGTTTGATTGCCAATCAGGGAGCTAATTTACCAGACGGCTCATCTGCCGACAGCACACTATCCAGCTATATCAGGAGTAATTACACTGAGCCTGCGGCTTCAAAAGAGGAAACACACTTAAAAGTTACTTTCCCTTCAGAGCTTATAGAGGCGGAACAGGAAGGAATAGTCCCCTTTGGCTATATAAACGCCCAGGTTATAAAGGTTACCGATGGTGACACATTCCATATAAAATACAAGGACGGTATATAAGGTGAGAATGCTTGATATAGACACGCCGGAATCCGTTAAGGCGGGAGTAGAGCCGCAGCCCTTTTCAGAAGAAGCTTCAGCTATTACGAAAGAAATCCTTACAGACCAAAGAGTAAAGCTTATTTTTGAAAAGGATACTACCGATCAGTTTGACAGGCTTCTCGCTCATGTTATCCTTGACGATGAAACCTATTATAATGGATATATGGTCCTAAACGGATACGCAATAAGCGTCTTTTACAGTCCCAATACTCTGCTTAAGGCATATTTCAACGATTTGCAGGATACTGCCATCGCTGAAGAAAGGGGATTCTGGCAACTCTCGGAAAAGGATAGGCCATTCGTAAAAGATAGCAAGGGCAAATATGTTGCTGCCTACAAATCTAAGGGTAAAGCAGCATAAAATTATGTAGATTTTTAAGATAATACCTAAAAACCTACGGGATTTTGTATTGTTTTATACCCAATATTATATGGGACTTTCAGACTAAGCAGATTGGTAGCTATAGTCTATTTTCATGGTATATAGGATTTGGTAATATAAGGTTGAACATTAGCATTTCTCCTTTTAGGGGCATGGAGCCCAAAAAGCTCCATGTTTTTTTGTTGTCCTTTTATCATACTTTGATGCCTGCCTTGATAAAAATCTTTCATTAGGCTATTATATTTCATAGGCTATTATATTTCTTTGAAGTATATGCCTCCTTTTTTGGTTGTTATTATGGCGGAGGCGTTTGAATATTTTTGGAGGCAAAACAGATGGATACACTTATTCTTGGAATAGAAAGCAGTTGTGATGAGACTTCTGCTTCAGTAATAAAAAATGGCAGGTATGTATTGTCAAATGTTATTTCTTCACAAGTTGATCTGCATAAAAAATATGGGGGCGTTGTTCCTGAAATAGCGTCCAGAAAGCATGTTGAGATTATTATGCCGGTAATAAATCAATCGTTGGAAGAAGCCAATATTTCATTGAATGATATCGATGCCATTGGTGTAACTTATGGTCCAGGGCTGGTAGGAGCGCTGCTGGTTGGTCTTACGGCTGCAAAGGCAATAGCATTTACAACTGGAAAGCCTCTCATCGGGGTTCATCATATTGAAGGGCATATAGCTGCAAACTATTTACAGTATCCTGAACTGGAACCTCCATTTATATGTCTGGTGGCATCGGGCGGTCACAGCCATATTGTACAGGTTGAAAGTTATAACAAGTTTGAAATTTTGGGTCAGACCAGAGATGATGCTGCAGGAGAGGCCTTCGATAAAATCTCCAGAGCAATAGGACTTGGTTATCCTGGAGGCCCCTTGATAGATAAATATGCTGCCCAGGGGGATAGCAAGGCAATCAAATTCCCGAGAGTATATTTTGAGGACGGTTCTTTGGATTTTAGCTTCAGTGGTTTAAAGACAGCTGTTCTGAACCATCTTAACAGGCTTGAACAAACCGGGGAGCCAATAAATATACCCGATATTGCAGCGAGCTTCCAGCAGGCAGTGGTCGATGTCTTGGTTAAAAATACAATAAGTGCCGCTAAAATGAAGGGTGTTGGAAAAATAGCTCTTGCCGGTGGTGTTGCAGCCAATTCTCAGCTTAGATGCGAAATGAAAAAAGAGGCAGCAAAGCATAGATTAGAGGTAATGTATCCAGCACTGGTTTTATGTACTGATAACGCTGCTATGATAGGTTGTGCAGCATATTTTGAATACATGAGCGGGAAGAGATCTGGAATGGATTTAAATGCAATTCCTGGACTAAAATTGGGATAATCAGACAAGCATTTACAAAAGTTATCCACAGCTTGTATAAAAACATAAAAAACTTGTTTTGCTGTAATAATAATGGATATAGGGTCACATGAACATTTTTACAAATATTGTAAATATATCTGCAAATGCCTGAATATAAAGGATTTGAAGGATAAATAATTTTTATGTGAATAATTATCTGTGAATAAAATCCCACTTCTGTGGAAATATCTCGAAATATAACAATAATCATTGTTACAGAGTTGTGGATAAATATGTGGATATTGTGAATAAAAGTTGTACTAAAAGTTCTATTTTTCGGGAAATATATTTTGGGTGACAGATTCCTGACCACGACCTGATAAGATAAGAAAAGCCGCTTATCAGCGGCTTGTTAACATCTTATATTGATTATAGTATTCCGTCACTTTTTGAACATAATTTTGGGTTTCGGTATAAGGCGGAATCCCGTCGTACTTGTCTACAGCATTTGGTCCGGCATTATAAGCTGCCAAAGCCAGTCTAACATCACCGTTGAATCTTGTAAGCTGATCCTTTAAGTACTGGGTTCCTCCGTTGATGTTCTGAAGAATATCAAAAGGATCTGACACATTAAGAGCGTCGGCTGTTCCAGGCATTAATTGCATCAGCCCCTGTGCGCCTGCTGAAGAAATTGCCCTCGGGTAAAAAGAGGATTCCTGCTTCATAACTGCCCTTATAAGGTCTTTGTCAACTCCATATCTCTGTGATGCGTAATCAATGGCATTATTAATAATGCTCATAAGCTCTGTCTGATCCTTTGGTATATACGCATTTGATTTTGATAATGCGGCTTCGGCTCTTAACACATTTAATGAAGTTGTGTCATTGTCCTTATCCAGATTCTTTAACAGGCTTGTCCAGCTGTTTGAGTTTATCAAAGAGGAGGAGTCGTCACCCAGAAGAGTATCTCCCAGTCCTAATAAAGAAGCATCAGCCAGGTATTTTTCAAATGGAATATCGGATGTCTCTGATTTTCCGGAAGCTAAGCTCGGATCTATGCTGGCTAATCTGCTTTCGATCTCTGCAAGCTTTTGATTGAATATGGAATTAATATCTAAATTCATGCAACCCTCCACGCTCACCAACAATATGCTGTTAGTCCAGGTAAATGTTTATCTATGACTGGTAAGTAATAGATAAGTCTATTATACAATAAAATATACATCTGTTACAGTACTGAATATATCATACTTTTATTATCAAATATATCATACTTTTGTAATCAGATAGTAAGAACAATTTTTATCCCGAACTAATTTCACTTCTATATTTATATCGGAAGAACATCGAGGGAAAATAACACTTATATGAACTTTTATGAAACTTCATCAATAAGAATTTTTTTTGAGAATTTTGAGCATGCATTCCTTGTGTTACCATCATATTCTCTAGCCGAGAATAACTTACACTTTCCTATATCCTGGTTTGGAGTGTCCAATTGGACTAAAAAATACTCACAGTGAGCGCACTTATATGAAGGCTGCTGTTTGGAGCTCTTATCAGCCGAGTTTTTATATTTGAAACAAATATAATCAGGGGTTACAACCCCACGGTATTTACATAATATGTCTCTGGTTAGGTGCAGGGGAATACCCCGCTCACAATTGCCGCAGCATTTTGACTGCTTCATAATTAGACCACCCTTTAAATCCAAAAGTTTGTTTACATTATAACAAAACTACATTTAATAGTAAAAAAATGGGAAATATATAAAGTAACTATTTGCACGCCTGAGAATAATTTATATAGTGAGGCGATAAATGACCATAATATAATTAAGCGAAATGTAGCGATAAATTTAATTCAATGCAATTAAACACATATAAATCTTCAAAAACCTTTGATTGTAATGTATAATAACCATAAGCAAATTTTGACGATTCTAGGAGAATATATGAATAAGCCGAGTATTTTTAGAACCAGATTTATACCCTTTGAAACTGTTGATATTTCAAGCGATGAGCTGCTATACCTTGACGAGGACATATTAATTACACGATGGAAGGCAATTAAACCCAGAGCTGATATTTCGGGTGGGATTTCATACACCTTCCTAAAAGAAGGCATTAAGATCAGCAGATTTTATGATGCTGATAAGAAGTTTGCATATTGGTATTGTGACATAATTGATGTTAAATTTGTTAAAGATATTAACCAGTACACATTAGTAGATTTGCTGCTCGATGTTAAACTAATGCCTGACGGCACAATGAAGGTTCTGGATGCAGATGAACTGGCAATAGCTCTTGAACAGGGACTGATTACTCAGGAACAGGCTTGCAGATCGTTGAAAAAGATGGACAGCATATTGCAAAGTATATATAAAAATGCCTTCCCTCCCGCCATTTGCATGGATCAGAAGTACTGGGAGGTTTAGTTCGGTAGTCGTTTGAAAAACTCAAATTAGTATTGTGAGTTGACCATTAACTGACTTTAGTGACTCTGCAAACAACAACTGGAACATATATGTTGGCTTTGAACAGAGATAATTGATATTTCAAAAAAATACGGAGGAAGATTTGAAAGAAGTTATAAACCAAAGTAATGATAAAAGGTTTATTGACCTGCATACACACAGTACTGCTTCAGACGGAAGTATGAGCCCTGCTGAACTGGTAAGACATGCAAAGGAAAAGGGCCTGTCGGCAATTGCCCTGACTGACCATGACACCGTGGATGGGGTCGGTGAAGCGCTTGAAGAGGGAGCACGAGCAGGTATCGAGGTGATTCCCGGAATAGAAATCAGCGCTGATTTCAAGCCGGAAATGCATATTTTAGGTTATTTCCCCAAGATAAACGGTTATACTGATATCAGAAGAGAGCTTGAAACAATCAGGCAGGGAAGGGAAGCAAGGAACAAGAAGATTATCAATAAGCTCAATGAGTTGGGAATTGATATTAAGCTTGAGGAAGTGAAGGAGGTAGCTCTCGGAGATGTTTTGGGAAGACCCCATATTGCGAGAGTATTGTTTAATAAGGGCTTTGTAAAATCTATTGATGAAGCTTTTGATAAATATCTGTCCAGAGAAGGACTTGCTTATTTTAAGAGGTTTGAGCTTAAGCCTGAGGATGGGATACGCGCCATACGAAATGCCGGAGGGCTGCCTGTTTTGGCACATCCCGTGTTCTTAAGAAAGACCTATGATGAAATGGATAGACTGCTGGCAGAACTTAAAGTGTTTGGACTGGCCGGGATTGAAGCTGTGTACAGTGAAAACTCTAAAGATGAAACCGGTAATTTCTTGAGACTTGCTATTAAGTACGACCTTATTGTTACCGGGGGAAGTGACTTTCATGGGAGTTTTAAGCCGGGGCTGGAATTGGGTAGCGGAAGGGGAAATCTGCAAGTACCTTATGAGCTCCTAGAGAAGCTTAGGAGAGCTTAAACTTCTGGAGAAGCTTAGAAGAGCTTAAACTTCTGGAGAAGCTTAGAAGAGCTTATAACTTCTGGAACTTGACCTTTAGGAACAGCGGTGCTATAATAGTTACAGTCAGATCAATACTTGAGTGAAAAAGCCCTTTTTCGAGAGGGTTATTTTTATCTGACAGGCACAATGGATTGGTGGTTAGAATGGTAAAGGAAGCATATAAAGTTGTTGCACAGAATAAAAAAGCTCGACTTGATTACTTCATTGAGGAAACAATTGAGGCAGGTATTGTTCTGTCCGGAACTGAGGTTAAGTCTATAAGACAGGGCAAGCTGAACCTGAAGGAAAGCTATGCTTCCATTGTTGACGGGGAAGTAATATTGAGCGGGATGCATATAAGCCCGTATGAGCAGGGCAACATATTTAACAAGGATCCTCTACGTGACAGAAAGCTTCTGCTGCACAGGTCTGAAATTAACAGACTGATTGGATTGACCCAACAGAAGGGTTTTACTCTTGTTCCAACGCAGGCATACCTTAAGCGCGGCATGGTTAAAATTGAACTTGGTGTAGCAAGAGGTAAGAAACTGTACGATAAGCGTGATGACATCGCCGCCCGCGATGCAAAACGCGAGATTGACCGCAGACTGAAGGAACAGCAGAGGTAGTTATTACTTATGAAAATGTCGGCAGTGAGTCACTGTTATAGAGTAAGTACTGTTGAGGTAATTCAACAGGAATTGTTGGTACGAAGTTATGTGAATTGATGTTTGACAAATTAATATTTATGTGTAAGCTTAAAAGCCCAATTTGATACATTAATTACGGTAGAGGTAAAGTTTGTGTTTATACTCAGATTTATCATTTACCAGTAATTTTGTCAAGTATGCACAGCATACTTTGTATGCACAGCATACTTTGTATGCACAGCGTACTTTATACATGGGGGCGTAATGGTTTCGACGGGATTGTTGAGACTTGATAAGCGGGTAGAGGATTCTCGTTGGCCTCTTAAAAAACGAGAAACTAAAATTAAACGCTAAAAACGATAATTT
>JAEYWA010000206.1 GCA_023431385.1 Bacillota bacterium
TTGGTTAGCCGGTTCTGATTGTAATAAGCTTTCTTCTTTTGGTAGTCTTTCACACTTCAAGAAGGAAAATGCTCCAGTGGGAGCACCTGAAAGATGTCTTCAGGGCTGCCCCTCAGAAAAGGAATGCACATATTATGCTCCTAAAATCTACCTGACAGATAAAACATCCTGGCCAACCTCGGTCATTTCTTCTGACTTAAGCATTGAGGGGAGGCTGCAAGCATTACGGAACGGACCTTACGGAAGGTGTGTTTACCATTGCGATAATGATGTTGTAGATCATCAGGTTGTAAATATGGAATTTGAAAATGGTGTTACCGCTGCATTTACCATGTGTGCATTTACAAATGAGATGAGCAGAACCTTAAAGCTTATGGGTACAAAGGGAGAGATACGAGCTCATATGGAAAAAAACCAAATTGAAGTAATTGAGTTTGGAGCTTCAAAAAAGGTAACCATAGACCTGAATATAGGTGTCGATATCCATGGTCATGGCGGCGGTGATGAAAGACTTCTGAGTGACTTTATCAGCTTAATCAGAGAAGATAACAAGAATGGCCTTACGTCAGCTAAAAACTCAGTTCAAAGCCATTTAATGGCCTTTGCTGCAGAAAAATCTCGGGTTGAAGGTACTGTAGTCAATATGAAACAGTATATACAGCAGCTGAAAACCTAGCTATTCCTGCAGGATTTAAATTTACTGTAAATTCTTGAAAAGTAGCTGAAATTAGTGTAACCTACTTTTTCAGCTACTTCGTACTTTTTCATATTCGTAGTCTGTAGAAGTTCCACAGATGGATACAAAGCCACAATCTGATTATCTCAAGGTACGAAAACATATAATTGACAGTATAAATGGCTGTTATCTGTTATGCCAGCTTGAGGCTCTTATTATTAATGATCTTTTGTATTCATTCAGTGAAAGTATTAAACTTGGCAAATTTTCACCGGTTATAAATGATGCTATACTTTACATATATGAGCACTATTCCAAGCAAATTACTCTGCATTGTATGGCAGATAATTTTCACATGAATGCTGATCACTTTGGGAAGCTATTTAAAAAGGAAGTAAAGTGCAGCTTCAATAGCTTTCTAACTAACGTTAGAATGAACCAAGCTGAAGATAATAATGATTTTTACCTCATTTAAAAGTATGGAAGAAACAATTTTAAGTAACTTTAGTATCTTACCACAGCAGTGGAATTTCTCAAATTTTAAAAGTGCTTTTGAAAATGCTGATTGGGGTAGATACTTTACAAATTCTATTTTTATTACAGTAGTAGTTGTAATAGGAAGTCTGATGTGCAGTTCACTTGCAAGCTATTCACTAGCAAGATTGAAATTTAGGGGAAGTAATTTTATTTTCATTTTATTCCTTGCTGGGATAATGATACCTCCTCAGGCATACATAGTTCCGCAGTACATTATTGTAAGAAGCATACCCTTCGCTGGGGGGAACAATTTTTTGGGAGTTGGAGGAACAGGCTGGCTGAATGCCTATAATGCATTGATATTCCCCTTTATTGCAGCACCTGTAGGAATATTTCTCTGTAAGCAGTTTTATACTACTTTTCCAAAATCCTTGGACGAAGCTGCAAAAATTGATGGATGTTCTCTGTGGGGAATATATAAAAATATTTACCTTCCAATGAGCAAGCCAATATTTGCCACCTTTGCCATCTTAAAATTTTCCCATACCTGGAACGACTTTTTTTATCCTCTAATCATGACAGACAGTAAAAAACTTTATACAGTACAGATTGCACTACAGAAATTTAAAGATGTGGGAGGAGTGCAGTGGAATTATTTGATGGCCGCAACCTTGATAACCATATTGCCTATATTAGTTGTATTCTTTGCAGCTCAGAAATACTTTATACAGGGAATAGTCACTACAGGTATAAAATAAGTTAACGTGGGAGTTAAGACATGGATATTCATTTTATTGGCTGCGGATCAGGATTTAATCCGCTAATGGATAATACAAGTGCTTTTTTTAAAATTGATAAAAGGTTGTATGTTTTAGACTGCGGACTGAACACATTCAACCGTCTTTATGCTATAGGAGAGCTTGATGCAGCAGAGGAAATTATTCTCATTATAACACATCTCATGGGGATCACTGTGGAAGTCTTGCAATTCTAGTTTCTTATTGCAGGTGTGTATTAGAAAAGGAAGTCAGTGTTATTCATCCCTCCAAAAATGTAATTAATTTGCTAAAGCTAATGGGGATAGGAGAAGACTTATATACATACCATGGTACTCGTTTTAACAAATTATCAGAAGGAGTGTCGCTTAAAGCAGCTGAAGTCAGGCATGTAGACAATATGCAGTGCTTTGGCTATATAATTTCGGTTAAGAATGATTCAATATTTTATAGCGGTGATGCGGCTGAAATTCCTGAAGAAGTATTGGAGCTGTTTCTAAAGGATAAAATCAATCGTATTTATGCAGATACTGCATCAGGAACTTCGACTGCCCATGGCTGTTTGGAACGTCACAGAAAAGCAGTTCCCCTGGAAAAACGCCATATGGTGTACTGCATGCATATGGATTACGATTTCAGTGAGCAGATTATAAAAGACGGGTTTCAGATAGTCCGGCCTGATTAAAGAAATTTATTAGGACAAATAAAAATACAGGAAGTGATTTAATGAGCATCAAAATATTCGCAAATCATGCACATATATTTCCCAAGATTATTCGAGAGGACGGAACTTTGGACTGTCTGAAAAGAATCATGTCAAATTGCGGTATAGAGAAAAGTGTGGTCTTTGCACCATTTGCAGAGTTTCTTAAAGAACGGGAAATAAATCCAAACTGCTGGCTTTATGAGGAAATAAAAAATGAAGGTCGCTTCTATGGGTTTGGGGTAATTGATTTCAGTAGAAGTGATACCGAGGATCAGGTTAAAGATATATACCAATACGGCTTTAAGGGTATTAAGTTGCATCCCGCTTTTCAGAAATTCAAGATTGATGGGGAAGAGGCAGAAAGGGTATACAGCAAAGCTGAGGAGCTAGGTTTGTTCATTTCTTTTCATACCGGGATTCACTGGCACCGTATTTCAGACTATAACATGCTGCTGTTTGATGAGGTGGCATATCGGTATCCAAGGTTGAAATTCAGTATGGAGCATGTCGGAGGGTATTGCTTTTTTAAGGAAGCACTGGCAGTAATGCTGAACAATAGTAAGGGAGAGTTATATCCGAGGGTTTTTGCTGGACTTACAAGTGTTTTTGACCGTGAAGAAAACAAGCCCTGGTTTTTGAGTGATCAACAGATAAAGGATTTAATCTGGCTAGCAGGAGAGGATTCAGCTGTTTTTGGATTGGATTTTCCCTATAACCAGGAGGCGAAAATTTCAGATGCCATACGTCATATTCACGAAATGGATATTCCTGATGCCGTAAAACAGAAGATATTATGTGACAACCTGACTGCTGCTTTGAATTTAAAGTGATATTTGATAATTATTAATTTTTGCTGAAACAGGTGTATATGTTGTTTGATATTATTAATGTTAATGAAATTAATCTAGTATCTTGTGCCATTAGATTGTTCTTGGCAATGATACTCAGCGGAATTATCGGAATGGAACGCGGAAGAAAAAATCGACCGGCAGGACTCAGAACTTACATGGTAGTTTGCATAGGCTCAACTATTGCAATGCTGACCAACCAATTTATATATCAGGAATTGGGGGCACCCGATCCTTCCCGTATTGCCGCCCAGGTTATCAGCGGGATAGGGTTGCTCGGAGCTGGAACAATTATTGTCACGGGAAATAATCAGGTTAAAGGGCTTACCACAGCTGCTGGGTTATGGGCGTCAGTCAGCCTGGGTATTGCAGTAGGGGTAGGGTTCTACGGAGGAGCCATATTGGGCTGGTTTTTCTTATTTTTAACAATGAACATGCTACATTTTGTCGATAAGTATATTACTGCAAAATCGAAAGAGATGCTTTTATATATGGAATTTAACAAAGATCACAGTACGTATAAAGATGGAGTTGCTGTTATAGCAACGATAATAATGAACAAACAATGGAAGCATTCTGATATAATCGAACATTTCAGTCATATTGATGGAATTACCTATATTGATGAAATAGCATAGTTTAAATAAAGTGCGGATAGACGACCCCGATGATAATAGTCATGGGGTTACGATATCAAGAACGTTGTTTATAAATCAGGAAATTAGATATAGCGAAGCCTTTGGTGATCTATCAAAGGACTTCGCTTATTATATTGTCTAGGAAAGTATAAATTTTTATGTGCAAAAAATGAGTATTGGAATGCACACAGATAAAGGCGTATAAGATATATGTAAAAGTTTTCCTAGATAATTTAAAAATATTAATTTATGCGCGTGCCAAATTTTCCCTAGCTAATAAGTACAATGAAAACATTATCTGCGAGGAAAGGCCCATGCGCAAACAAAAGTGGCTTTGCCACCTTTGTTCTATCAAAACAAGAAGGGGAGAGTAAATACAACAGGGCAATACTGCTGTGAAATATGATTGACATAAACCCCACAAATAATGATTTCAAATGTCGGGAAATAAAAAATAACAAATGATATACTCTCTTTGGACATATACATTTGCGACATATGTTTTTTATAAAAATAGATGGAAGGTGATAGTATGGGTTATACAATTTTTGAAGATACCTTGGCAGATATGACTTTTCTCGAAGTAGAAGAATCCGCAAGAAATAATGCTGTTGTTTTGTTTCCTATAGCTGTTATAGAGGAACACGGTCCGCATATGTGTTTAGGAACGGATGTCTATCTGGCATATCAGTGCTGCTAAAAATTAAAAAGAGTTTAGAAAAAGACAATATAAAAGCTGTAATTGTTCCGCCGTTCTATTGGGGGATAAATCATTGTACTGGCGCATTTACAGGCTCCTTTTCTTCAGATAAGGAAACTATGAAAAACTCACTTGTTGGGATAATGAAAGATCTTTATAAATGGGGCTTCCAAAAAATATTTCCTATTAGCGTAAATCTTGATTATGTACACACCCAGGTGATCCTAAATGCTGTAGATGAAGCCTATAATAGGTATGGTATTGGAAGCTATATGGCCCTTCCGGATTTTGTACTTGAGCACTATGGGCTGAATAGGGCTGAAAAACATATTATTGCATTAAAGAGTGAAGTTAATGATTCTATGAGTCAGGATTGTTTGGAGGTTCATGCCGGTGGGGTTGAAACAAGCTGGATGCTGCTGAATTACCCGGATTTAGTAAAAATGGAAAAGGCTATAAAACTTACTGCTACTGATATAACAGAGAAAGATATGGATATTTGGTACAAAGGGGGAGAGGAAATAAGAACAAAAATTCCCAATGGATATATAGGAAATCCCTCAAAAATTAATTTTGAAGAAGCAATTTCTTTTGAAAATTCTATGGTAAATGACTACATTAAAGCTATATTGATTGCACTGAGCAGACAGTAAAGAGAAATTTTT
>JAEYWA010000081.1 GCA_023431385.1 Bacillota bacterium
GAAAAAACTTCAATCTTATGAGATAGTTTGTCCAATATCTGCTTACATAGATAAAGCCCAATACCGGTAGATTTTTTATCCAGTCTTCCATTGTACCCGGTGAAGCCTTTTTCAAAAATTCTGGGCATATCTTCACCCTTTATACCGATTCCGGTGTCTTCTATTATAAGCCAGTGTTTATTATTGCAGTATTCCATGCTTATAGTTATAGATCCCTTAGGGGTATATTTCAGAGCATTGGTAATAAGCTGTTCTATTACAAAAAGCAGCCATTTTTCATCAGTTATTACAATATGAGAGAAATCCTTTATATTTATCGAAAGCCTGCTGTTTATAAACATAACTGCATTGCGTTTAACAGCCTGATTAACAATATCCCTCAGCTGGTATTCCCTTAATAGCATATCGGAAGACATGCTTTCGAGACGGAGATAATGAAGTACCATTTCAATATATTGTTCAATCTTATATAATTCTTCCTGTAAGGAATAAGTACCTGTATCTCTGTTTTCATTCTGGAGTATCAGACGCATTGCGGCCAGAGGAGTTTTTACCTGATGAGCCCATAAGGTGTAATAATCCTTCATTTCAGTTTCTTTTTGATTTGTTTTGAAAAGGAGCTGCTGAATTTCGTCATGGATGCATTTTATTATGTTCTGATACTGCTTCTCTATGTCATCAGAAGCCTGTGGCATTAATTCCAGTACATTTTCAAGATTCTCACAAATCTCCCCGGTTTTTCTTATTCTATCCGAGTACTTTGCAAAATCCCATATTCCATAACAAGCACTTATAAAAATTGATATATATACTCCGTAAAGCAATTTATCCAAATTCTCAAGCTGATTAAGGGCAATTATAGTACAAAAAATAAGCTGGTAAACTATAAACATAAATATAACTTTTTTTCGGTACCAAATGTAATGGAGCAGAAGTTTCATAAAGTGATCCTTTTCCAAATTATCCTCCTAAGCCACTTAAGCGGCTTTGAGCCGCATTAGTGAAGTCTTTTAGCTAACCTCCCGGCCTGCTACAACAGCTTGAAAAATGTTCAGCATATCAATTTATAGAGTATCCCAAGCCCTTTTTGGTGTGTATAAAATTTTCTATGGAAGCATCCTCTAATTTCTTACGTAATCTGGTCATATTAACTGTGAGTGTATTATCATCAACAAAGCAATCGTTATCCCATAACCGTTTCATAATTTGTTCCCTGCTTACGATCTTACCGATGTTCTCATAAAGCAATTGAATAATTCTCTGTTCATTTTTCGTAAGCTCAATTTTCATATTCTGATACACCAGTGAACCGTCCAAAGAATTAAATAGTACACCATTATGTTCCAGATACGCTGTCTGTTCGTTATAAGCATAAGTTCGCCTTAGAATAGCCTGAACTTTAACCGTCAGCACTTCAAAATCAAAAGGCTTCGGGATAAAATCATCTCCACCCATATTAACAGCCATTATAATATTCATATTGTCACTGGCCGAGGATATAAAAATTACTGGGACTTTAGATAGTTTTCTGATTTCAGTACACCAATAAAACCCGTTATAGAAGGGAAGAGATATATCCATTAGAATCAGTTGAGGCTCATACTTCAGGAATTCCCCCAACACATTGTTAAAGTCCTCCACAGAATGAACATCATAGCCCCATTTTACTAAATGCTTATTAATTTCAGTAGAAATGGCATTATCATCTTCCACAAGAAAAATTCTATACATAACCGATTTCCTTTTTACCATTAAAAAGGAAGTGTACACTCTGCCTTGACGGTAGTTTGCAACACTTCCTAATAAATTGTCTGAATATAATATCGTGATTATTTAAATCTGTTCCTTCTCAGGAAGGTTGGTATATCAAGCTCGTTATCTGAAGAACCTGCATTTGAACTGTTTTTCTCACTAGTTGCAGCCGCATAGCTGCTGCTGTCATGCGCAGGTACAGCTGTTGCAGGTTGATTTTTTGGCTTTTCTGCAGGCTTGTCAAATTTCTTTAAGACAGGACTATTTTCAAAGCCTGTAGCTATAACAGTTATCATTAACTCATCCTTAAGATTGTCATCAATAACAGCTCCAAATATAATATTTGCCTCAGGGTCAGCTGACTTTTGAACAAGCTCGGCGGCAGTATTTACTTCAAACAAGCCTAAATCGGGCCCACCTGTTATATTTACCAGTACTCTTCTTGCCCCCTCTATTGAGGTTTCGAGAAGCGGACTGTGAATAGCCTGTCTTGCGGCTTCTTCCGCTCTACTTTCGCCGGAAGCTCTGCCTATACCCATATGAGCAAGGCCTGAACTCAGCATGATTGTCTTAACGTCTGCAAAGTCTAAATTTACAAGACCGGGAACAGCTATCAAGTCGGATATACCCTGAACGCCCTGACGAAGAATATCATCAGCCATTCTGAATGCCTCAACCATTGTAGTACGCTTTTCAACTACCTGAAGCAGTCTATCATTTGGAATAGTAACAAGTGAATCGACAGAATTTTTCAGGTTTTCTATCCCTCTTTCGGCATGTTGCATACGGGTTCTGCTTTCGAACATAAAGGGTTTTGTAACAACTGCAACTGTTAATATTCCCATCTCTCTTGCAAGCTGAGCTACAACTGGTGCTGCACCTGTACCGG
The DNA here is from genome assembly GCA_023431385.1 of Bacillota bacterium. GTDB lineage: Bacteria > Bacillota > Clostridia > Acetivibrionales > DSM-1351 > Ruminiclostridium. Next base: position 2,642 of record JAEYWA010000081.1, read on the forward strand.
TACCGCCACCCATACCTGCTGTAACAAATACCATATCTGCACCCTTTATTGCCTGAGCGATTTCATCTCTGCTTTCATTTGCCGCTTTCTCTCCGATGTCAGGATTTGCCCCAGCACCAAGACCCTTGGTGAGCTTGTCGCCAATTTGAATTTTTGTATTAGCCTTGGATAAAAACAAAGCCTGTTTATCTGTATTTATAGCAATAAAATCTACACCTCTAAGTCCTGCATCAATCATTCGGTTAACAGCGTTGTTTCCTCCGCCACCACATCCTACTACTTTTATCTGGGCAAAATGATCCATATCAATTTCAAAATCTAGCAAAGTAAAATCCCCCTTTAGCATTGGTAAATTAGACTTGAATTGCATACCTGTGTATATTAATTATATGATTATACTCGAAATAAGTTATAAAAACACCCACTAATAATAATATATTATAAACGTAAATTAGGCAAGTTTTGTTTGTATTGCCTAATAAAAAAAATCTTTTAAGGCTGCTATTGCTTTCTTTAAAAAGGTTCTTTCCTTTACCTTTTTATTTGTTTTCGGTATACTTTTTATACTAATCGTACTGGCTTCCTTGTCCTGCCTTGAAATATATTTTACTATTCCCGCTGCAGTACAGTAGTCAAGTGTTGGTATGTTTCTAACTTTTGATGCAGCTACCCTCACTGGAATGTCAAAAATTTCATAAGCTATCTGCATTGCTCCATCCAAAGAAGCTATGCCATTTCCTGATAAAACTACGCCCGCACCATAATTACCGGGGCAGTTCTTATTTACCAAATCCTTACAAAGAGTAAATATCTCATACACTCTAGCTTCTATAACTTCTATGGCGTCGGATACCTTGATGTTTTTCTTAAAGCTCTCGCTCAGATCGCTGACTGAAATCTCCTGATCATTTTTGATTAATGTTGTTAAAGCCAACTGGAATTGTCTCTTGATCTTTTCTGATTCAGAATAGGTCATTTTCAATGCAATGGATAAATCATTAGTAATATGATCCCCACCCACAGGGAGACATTTATTCATAACAAGTTTTTCATCCTTGAAAACACTGATTTCTGTCGTTCCCCCGCCTACATCTATGAGTATTACCCCCATATCCTTTTCATCAGGTAAAAGAAGGCACTCTCCGGCTGAAAACCCTTCAGCAATAAGACCGTCCACTCTTATGCCGGCTTTTTCCATACTTCTTACGATATTCTGAACTGAAATAATTTTTCCAACAACAACGTCAAAATCGCCCTCCAGCTTAGTTCCCTTCATTCCAACAGGATCATTTATTCCATCATAGCCATCAACAATAAATTGCCTGGGAACTACATCTATAATTTCACTGTCGTTAGCTATTGTTATAGTTCCTGCCGAGTAAAGGAGCTTTTCTACATCGTGTCTGGAAATTTCCTTACTGTCATTAGTTATATTTGTATATGTTTTGTGATTTATTATTTCTACATGCAGCCCTGAAATATTAACATAGGCAGATACCACTTTCATCTCTGCCTGGGCTTCAGCTTTCTTTACAGAACTTTGTATTGAGTTGGAGGTAGCATCAATGTCAACAATAATTCCTTTTTTAATTCCTGTACAGGCTTCAATTCCTTTTCCAAGGATTTCAACTTCACCTGCATTGTTGGTTTTTCCAATTACAGTACTAACTTTAGTAGTACCAATATCAACTCCTACAATAACGTCAGACACAAAAACTGCCCCCCTAAATTATGTATCAAGAATCCCTTCAAATGCGCTTAGAAATCCTCTTTTACTATATTATCTTTTTTGAGAAATTTATTCAATAGATATCTTCTAATTAAAGCAAAGTTTAAGAACAGTCTGTTTCCAAATGCAAATATAGCCGCAAGATAAATCTGAATACCCAGTTTATCTCCTATATATGCAAGACCTGCAGCAAGTAATGCGTTTCCAAAGAATCCCGATAAAAAAATCCTCATTTCAAACTTCTTGTTTATTGTTGCAACTATTCCCCCGAATACTGAATCCAGAGCTGCCAGAATAGCAACAGCTACATATGTAAAGTATTCTGATGGTATGGTAATTGGAATAAACAAACCTATAAGTATTCCTAAAATCAAGCCAAGTATCGGTATCATATTAATAACTTTCCTTTCTCTTTTGTTTATAATAATAGTAGATTATTGCTCAGGTACAAAATAAGGATTGTTGCCTTTTGTAAAATCCAGTTTACCTTTTTGTTTAGCAGTAATATTATTGACAAATAAATGCCTGAAAACACTTATTTCATAGTCTGCCTTTTCTAAATCACTAAATTTTACTGTAATCCTCTTATCAAACTGAACAGACAAATATGGAAAATCTGATAAATCTATATAAGTTATTTTTTCATATAACTTTAATTTTTCCTTTTCATCATTCTTAATTACTATATCACAAAAGCTGGTTAAGTCCATTAAAGATATTCCATCTATAAATTCTACAGCTTGTCCCAAATTAAAACTATCCACCGATGTACCTATTATTTTAAAATATTTCTTCGGTAGAAGAGATTTACCATCAAGAACCTCTAAAACATAGCCTTCTCTGTCCACAAGAAGATTTTTGCTATTTACCTCTAGAACTGAGAATGGAGTTCTCTCCTGTACCTTTATTTTTATTGTTGCTGGTAAGGCCGGCCTTATGCTTACAGATTTGATATATGGCATAGAATTTATAACTTT
>JAEYWA010000113.1 GCA_023431385.1 Bacillota bacterium
ACTTTGCCTCCAGCTTCCTTCAGATTCCTCGTCACCGAGGACACCCTTGCTCTTGGCTAACGGTTGGCACTATCAACCCCCGTATCGGACTTTCACCGACGAGAAAGCGCCCATGCTGGGCGCACAGACAATAAAAAAGACTCTGATTTTTCAATCAAAGTCTTTTTCTGGAGCTGGCGGACGGAATTGAACCCCCGACCTGCTGATTACAAGTCAGCTGCTCTACCTGCTGAGCTACACCAGCACATATTAACTGCATTTGACCATCTAAACAGATGATTTTAGTACTTATCAAGCAGATGATTTGCCCAACTGCTAAAATATAATAACATGGGTTTAAGTAAACTGTCAACCCTTTTCTGCAGAAAATTTGTGTTGCAATTATGTTTCATGAAAAAGGATGCAACCACATTCATTTGAAATGTAATCACATCCATTTGGAAATTTGCTGATTCTTTTATGCTCCAAGTCTTTCCTTTATATTTCTCATAGGCCTGCTTTCCTTACTTTGTGAGATTCGAAGCTTGGTAATAGTGGGGTTAATTTTGTTGCAGCTTCAACATCTGTATTTCCAGTTCTGTAAAACCCTGCTGTACCAGCAGCATTTGCAATAATGGTTGAGACTTGGTTTAGAAGGGCACCCCAGTATTTATTATTGACAATGCTTTATATGATGAAAACCTGTGCTTTATGATATGAATAAGAAAACAGGTTCAAGTACAGTCAGGTCAATACATTCAGTAGGGTATTTTTCCCTACAATTAGTAGGGTGTTTTGTATGCCCTATTCTTTAAATGCCTACAGTCATGTGCAATAGAAGCAATTATCCTTGTACAGCCTGAAATTAAATATTTCACATTCAATACTATCTTTGAGGCTATAATGCTAATTTCAGCAAGAAGATGGAAGTTGCTGAAGGTAACTATTTTTTACATATGCTTGACTTAATCAATTACATAATATACCATCAGCTTGTATGTGTTTGGCTTTAACAAGTTTGTGATGTGAGGGGACAATTATTATTAAGCTATGTGGTGTATGCATAATTACAAATGATGTACCAAAGTTAGTGGATTTCTACAAGGCAGTTTTTGGAGTTGAACCAGAAGGTGACTCTATTCACTCAGCATTTGATAGTATGCAGCTTGCAATTTGGAACCCTGGCAATATTGAGATATCCAGTATAAAAAATATATCATTAATGTATTTTGTTGATAATGCAGACTATGAATATGAGAAACTAAGCTGTATATGGAATATTAAGGATTTAACAAAACCTAGAATAGAGCCTTGGGGAGTAAAAGCTTTCACTTTCAAAGACCCTGAAGGGAATGAAGTAAATTTTCTTGAAAAGTTAAAATAATCAGCTATGGTGGACATGTAATTAAACAAACAGGAGGACAATATGTTAGCTACTCATTTATATTTTAATGGGCAATGCAGGGAAGCAATTGAACTATATGTAAAAGCATTTAATGCCACTATCAAAACTATTATGACAAATCCTGGGCAAGAGGAACTTGTTATCCATGCTGAAATACTCATTCATAATCAACTACTAATGTTAAATGATTTTGGTGATAAAGATGGCTATTCTAAGTCAGGTGGGTATCAATTAGCAGTTAGCTTTGATAGTGAAGATGATTTGAAAAACGCTTACTCAGTTATGAAAGATGGCAGCACAACAATTTCACCTATGCAGGCAGCAGATTATAGTCCCTGTGTAGTCAGATTTGTTGATAAGTTTGATGTCAGATGGGGATTTTGGGCAAATTAAATCTTAGGTACAACAGGAGCAAAACAAGTAATCATCTGCTTTACAATGTACTTTCTATCTCCTACAACCGTCAAATCCTTGGGAATATTGTATTCTTAATAGCAGCTGATTTCTAAGTGTTTGTCATTTTCTCTTTTTGTTTACTGTCAGCTTGGTATTGTTTTTTGAAATACTTGTCAGCAGGTCATAGTACTCAAATCCAACATGAAGGTCATGCCAATAGAGGTTTGCATAATGTTCCACCATATCCAGACTGCTATGCCCTAAGATGTGCATTAGTTTGATACTGTCTCCACCTCTCAATATCCAGTTCTTGGCATAAGTGTTTCAAAACAAATGTGAGTTACCATCACTGTCCAGACCTCTCTTTTAGATGTATGTCTTAATATTATGGGTAACTGTTGTAGGGTATAACTGCTTATCATCTTCTGATGGAAAGAGGAAGTCATTAGGCTCTTCACCCCTTTCCTCAAGCCAATCCTGCAACACCTTCTTGAGAATTTGGGATATGGGAATGTACTGGAGTTTCTTGCTCTTGGTGTGCCTGTAAGTGATGAAATTTCCATCCCAATCTATATCTTTGATAAGAATGTTAATCAGAGTACCAACCCTGCACCCAGTTCCCACAAAAAGTTTATAATTATCATGTCCTGAGTCCCTGAAAATTGTACTTGGATGGCTTCTTTGTAAGTATTGACAATTGGTCATTGGTATAAACATCTTTTGGCTATTCCTGTGTTTCCAACATATGAATTTTGAAAGATGGGAAGTAGCTTTTCTCTAAAGACCAAAATGGTTTATAGTTCGATTATGTAATTACTTTGGTAAACTTCTGAAGTAAATATGATTTCCGTCCGGGTCGCAAAAATGCATGTTCTTTGCTCCCCACGGCTGTAGCTTAGGAGCATCAATAATATGTATTCCCAGGTCCAATAACCTCTTATATTCTTCATCAACATCGTCAACAGTAAAAGCTAGACTGATATTCTCATTATGGTTATTTTTTTGCTTTCCGTTATTATACACTGTCAAGGTAGTACCCTCCGTTATGATAAACTGGTGTACTGCATCCTTGCAATCTGAAGATATATTTAAGATCTCCCTATAGAAATCGGAAATTTTAACTACATCATTTGTCTCTATGCAAACCTCTCCCAGATTCATGTTTATCTCCTTTTGATAAGTTATATCTGATAGTTTTCAGTCATTTTATTAATCTTATCATACCAAGCAGGAAGGCTGATTATCATATTTTATATATTTATAAAATATGATTTGGTTAGGCTGAATCCTTGGTTTTCATAGCAAAACAAAAAACTGACTTGCTAAACACAAGCCAGTTTTTTGTCTTACTGGATCAACCAGCGCTATGGTGGGAACTATAGGGCTCGAACCTATGACCCTCTGCTTGTAAGGCAGATGCTCTCCCAGCTGAGCTAAGCTCCCACAGGTACACAGTTTATTACCTTCAAGCCTCTTATTTCTAAATATTGAGGCCATTGTATTTCCTGTAAGAGGTATTATAGCACAGTTATTTTTAAGAAGTCAACCTTATTTAGCCGGGATTTTTTTGTGAACATATGTAATTTTAATGCTTTATTACCCATTTCCTCCTGTTTTTTTGCTGGAAAAACTGTATAATAAAAAATATGACTGCGGCATTTATAACAAACGACTAATATATATCATTGTTATAATGTTTTACAATCTGGATAAAATAAGGTTGGTTTGCTGCGGGCGTGATAAATTATTATATTATTGGAGGGAAAATGTATGACAATTCCAACACCCCATATTTACGTAAACGAGCAAGGTATAATAGCTGAAACAGTATTAATGCCTGGAGACCCTCTCCGTGCAAAATTTATTGCAGAAACATATCTGGAAAATCCTGTTCAATTTAATACAGTAAGAAATATGTTCGGATATACAGGAACCTACAAGGGCAAGAAAATTTCTATAATGGGCTCCGGAATGGGTATGCCGTCCATTGGCATTTATTCTTATGAACTTATACATTTCTACGGAGTTAAAAATATAATCCGAATAGGCTCCTGTGGTGCTATTCAGGAGGATTTAAAAATAAGAGATATAGTTATAGGCATATCAGCTTCTACAAATTCAAACTATGCGACACAGTATGATCTTCCAGGAACTTTCGCGCCAACAGCCTCCTGGGATTTAGTAAAAAAAGCAGTAGATATTGCAGATCAAAAGGGTATCCCTACAAGAGTCGGTAACATTCTTTCATCCGATATTTTCTATGATGATGACCCGGATACATGGAGAAAATGGGCTAAGATGGGCGTATTGGCAATAGAGATGGAGGCAGCTGCACTATATATGAACGCAGCACGTGCCGGAGTAAATGCTCTCTGTGTTTTAACAGTTTCGGACTCATTGGTATCTCATGAGGTTACAACCGCCGAAGAACGTCAAACCTCTTTTACCAATATGATGGAAATTGCACTGGAGCTCGCTTAAACTTGTTATTGCGTTATATCATAATATTACAAAAATTTGATAAACAGATAATTAATGATTGAATATTTGGAATAGTGAAATGATATGTGAAATTATTTGTCTAGCCTATAGACAGGTAATTTCACACTATTTCATACAATTTTACTTTTTTATTACAAATATTAATTATTCTTAACAATACTTTTACATTAAATATTACTTTGGTATAATCTATTGGTTATCAAATCAATGGAAGCTGGGAAGATAAATGAAAAAGATAAACAAAGGAATTTTTTTACTGTTCATAGCTATTGTTATTAGTGTCATAGATATTTTTTACATGGGAAACGGGTTTTCTCAACTGATACTTGCTTTAGCAGCCTCATATGTGATTTTCAATATGCCGGACATTCCTGATAAACTTAAGGCAATACCTTGCTCAAAGTTTGTTTTATTTATATTGAATATTGGCTTATTGGCTTTAACCTTCAACAATAGAGTATTATTAGTTAATATGCTGATGCTATCTTATTTGATTTGGAGTGCGGTTACACCATTTTTATCCAAATATAAAGTATTTCTTCCTGTAACCTTCGTATTATGCTTTGTATCGGTACACGCAGCAGCCTATTTAAGTTTCAGCATACCTCTTTTCTTAATTGTTTTTTATCCCATATATGCATTAGGCGCCATTACACATGAAAAGAATATACTAAAATCCGATAAAATATGGGTATTTGGTGTATTTAATCTGATAACTTCAGGAGTGCTTCTGGTTTTATTCATGTATAAATCCCTTGGACAAAACATACTTGACAGCATCCTGTTCACGAATACTTTAAAGCTTGGGACAGTAACAGCAGTTTATCTGCCTTTTTTAGCACTCTTTCTTGCATGGTTTGCTGCTTCAGGCAATCTGCTGTTTAATATGCTCTTATCAAAGTTTCAAAAGGGGAATTCTGTCTTTGATTTATCAGACTATTTCAAGCCGGTTTTCAACTTTATATCCTTTTTTGCAGTTATAATTATTACAACTTTTTTATGTGAATTATCATTAAGGCATGATATCAAATTAACAATCATTGATATTCTTCATCCGAATATCATGTTTAATATATTGGTATTATGTAGTTTATATCTAGGACTTATTTGTTTGATTGGTAAGGGTATATCTAATGTCATTCTTGCAATTTTTACGATTTTTTTAACTGTCGCCAATTTCATTAAAGTTACCTATTTTGATGAACCGTTCTATCCATGGGATGTGTACATGATAAAAAACTTGTTCGGCATCAGCAAGGAATACCTTAATGTACCTATTGTAGTGATATCAGTTCTTATTTTATCAGGGTTGGTATTCCTGCTCGTTAAATTCAGAAAAAATGTATTCAGATACCTTAAACCTAAATTTAATCTTATATTATTGCCCTTCGCACTTATTTTGCTACTCCTTAATGCCAATGTTTTAACCGATTACAAGCTTTCAGTCCAGGTTGGTGTTCAGAGGTCCTGGTATATAGGTAAATTGGAAATACTTGCCAACGGTATGTATGCCCAGAATTATTACTATCTGACTGATCTGGATAAATACTTGAACCCTAAGCCGGAAGGCTATAGTGAAGATACCATGCTAGCTATCTCAGATAAGTATCATATTTCGGATAACAATGCCGTTACTGCTTCTACTTCCCGTTCTCCTGTCAGTCTATTACAAAAGCCCAACGTAATAGTTATAATGAGCGAAAGTTACTGGGATTTGACAAAATTAAACGGTATTACCTTCAGCAAGGATATTGCAGAAAATGTTCACAAGTATCAGAAAGGCCAGCTAGCGCCTCCTGCGATAGGTGGTGGTACCGCAAATACTGAATTTGAAGCGCTAACTGGTATGTCTCTTTACTTTATGAGCCCAGGTATAATAGCATACAACGCGTATCTGAGAACTGAAACACCGAGTGTCGCATCGATTTTCAAAAATAACGGCTATACTACTACAGCCATTCATCCAAACGGAGGCTGGTTCTATAACAGAGATAAGGTATACAACTATTTCGGATTTGAAAAATTCTACGACATTGAAAGCTTTGATATGGAAACCCAAACTAAAGGTCCTCATATCTCTGACTACGCTCTTGTAGATAAAGTATTGGAAACCCTTAATTCCTCCGACAAGTCGGCTTTTATTTTTGCAGTATCAATGCAAAACCATGATCCTTATTATGATAAATATACAAGCTTCGACGTAAATATTGAATCCAATCAATTAAATGCTTCCCAAAAGAATATAGTTAGCGGTTATGCCCAGGGACTTTATGATGCTGACCAGTCCCTTGGAAAACTTATTGAGGCTTTAGAAAAGAGTGACAAACCTACTTTGGTGTATTTCTTTGGAGACCATGCCCCCAGATTGGGTTCTCTTGATGATTATTACAACATTTATAACAATCTGGGTGTAAAGGAAGCAGTTAAAGCTGAACAGGGAATCGGGGAGTTGAAGTACTATACTACACCTTTAGCTACATGGTCGAACTTCCGTGATATGAGAAGCTTTTCAAACGTTATTTCTCCATCTCATCTCTCCTATGAGATGCTAAAGGATGCGGGTGTAGATTACCCCAGTTACCTTAACATAATTCCGCAGTTGGAGAGCAAATACCCTATAATGCACTTAAAAAATATGGAGCTTGTTAATCCTGAAGATGAACTTGTAAAGGACTATCGTCTTATTCAATATGATTTGCTCTTCGGTAACAAGTACCTGAAAGACAGCAATTAGCGATTAACGCAAATAATTACCGGCCGAGTTAAGTAGCTCATGCCGGTATTTTTTTAGCTTTGTTATCTCAAGTATTCTCAAAAGTTGTCTCTTACGAGAGGCATACTCATACATCTTGGCCCTCCGCGCCCTCTGGAAAGCTCATAAGAGTCAAACTCCAAAACCTCTATTTTATTTTTTCTAAGTGCTTCATTGGTTATATGGTTACGATTGTAGCATACAACCTTTCCTGGAGATATTGCCAGAGTATTGCTGCCATCGCTCCATTGCTCCCTGCTGGCCGCGATACTGTCACCATCACCACATCTGATAAGCTTTACTGCTGGCAAGCCGAGGTACCCTTTTAATATCTCGGATAGTTCTCTACGTTCATACTTAATTGATAATTGATTCCTTGCTCCTCTGGCTAAGCTGTACACATCCAGTGGCTCTTCAATACCAGGATATATGGTAAACTTATCGAAGTCAACCATTGTAAAAACAGTGTCAAGATGCATATATGCCCTCTTCTTGGGAATATCAAAAGCAAGAACCGTCTGAAAACCCTCCTCTGAAGCCAACAATCTTTGGGCAACTCGTTCTATAGCTGAGGGGCTTGTTCTGTCACTGACTCCTATTGCAACAATCTTATTTGAGAGGACAAGAATGTCCCCTCCTTCAATTGGATGGGTTTTGTCCCTGTTATACCACCTTGGAACCTGCCTGAACCTTGGGTGATAGTTAAAAATGTATTTGGCAAAAATAGTTTCCCTGTTTCTGGTTTCATTAGCCATTACATTTAATGAAATTCCGCTGCCGATGGACGCGAAGGGGTCTCTTTGAAAATACAGATTTGGAATAGGGTCCAATTGAAATGGATATGCATTCTTTATCATATCTCCAAGGGTTTTGGGTTTGATATGTCTTAATTCATCATTCCTCAGTCCTGATATACATTTATTTATAAAGTCCCCGGCGCTTAACTGGCTGAAGTACTCTTTTATTGCTTCCTGGAGCCCTTCGGTAACAACCTTTCCCTCTATCATAAATTCCATTAAGAATTCTTCTCTGACCTTCGAGTCCTGCAGAATATCAGTCATTAAATCCGTAAGATATACCACCTCAACACCCTCATTATTAAGAATTCGTACAAATTGATCATGCTCCCTTTGAGCCTGTTTCAAAAACACAATCTCATCAAACAAGAGTCTTCTCAAATAATCCGGAACAATATTTTCAACTTCGGTACCGGGACGATGAAGCAGTACCGCTTTTAATTTTCCTATCTCACTGTAGACTGAAATACCTGGGTTTGAAGACATAATTTCCTCCAAGCTATTGATGTGTTCGTATGTTCCTTTGTTATAAGTAATTTATGTCCAATTCATTTCTATAGTTCCCATATGACAGGCTGTTATTCAACTACTTCAATATAAAACCTACATAGAAAAAATAACGTAATAATTGATTGAATATAAAAATGTGTTGCTGACTCCAAGGGACGGGTTATTTGAAATATACCTATCCCTTGGCTGGTAATATCGGGATTACTTTTGCTTCCCGGGAAAATTCTTTTCTAAGAAACCCATAACTTGATTATAGTATTCCTCATCCAGTTCAGGATTATCGAAGTTTTCGGTTGGAAAGTGGAAGTCCCCTTCCTTAACCCATGTAACAATATTCCCTGAAGCATTGCTCATAATCCTCTCATAGCTTGAAAAGGGTACTTCAGAGTCACCTTCAGAGTGGTATATCAACGCAGGTCTGTTACCAAGTTTCTTTATTTCGTTCTTAGGGCTTATCTTAAGACTGTTGAAGCCATATTTAATCCCTGAATAGAGTTTTACGAACGGTTTTTCCATGGAACAGATGAATTTTGGTATTCCCATGTTCACCATATTATCGGCAAAAACATTCTCCCAGGAGGAAAAGGCTGACATGCTTATAAGGCCATCAATATCTGGAATTTCACCCACTGAATTTATTGCAGTTGCACCGCCCATGGACAGTCCGTAAACAACTATAGGAACGTCTTTATAAGTTTCATTTTCTTTTATGTAGTCAACTACAGCTCTAGTATCCAGATACTCCTTGTAGCCGGCACAAATAACCTCACCCTCACTCTCCCCATGCGCTCTCATCTCACAAAGAACTGAGGAGTACCCATTCTTCTTCAGCATGGCAGAATGCCCGTAAAAAGCAGTTACTGACGGGTTATGAATACCGGATAAAAATATCACGACAGCTTTAGGAGATGGAGCTGTTACTTCATAAGCAGCAATTTTGACGTTGTCCGTGGTGGTCAAACTAAGCTTGTTTGACGATATACCATATTGCTCAGCCGTATAGACATTTTTAAAGTTTACATGCTTGTTCACCATGTCATCAAGAATTAGCGGGGGCAAAGCCGCGAGCATACCGACAGACAAGACAAATAAAGCTAAAAAAGTTATTACTAGTACTTTTTTTGCACGGCTATGCTTCTTTTTAGGATTTATACTATTGGTTTTATTAACCAAACCGTCTAAATTAATATTAACTTGTTCTTTCATATGGTCCTCCCCTAATTACAATTTTAGCTTTTACTACAATACTAATTATACCCAACAAAATTCCAAAGGTCTGAAATTACGCACTTTCCGCTTTGACAAGTGATTTCTTCTCCCATTTCCCCTGTTTATATCGTATGATACTTGCAGCTGCAGTTATAACCCAGGTTAAACCTGTAGTAGCCCATATACTCCAAACTCCGATAGCGGGAATCAACGCAAGACCGGTTGAAAATCCGACTCTTCCTACAACTTCCACTATACCGTTTATCATTGAGTAGAATGCATCCCCCGTACCATTAAGCAGGCCTCTTGTAATATAAATCATACCCAGTGCAAAATACATTAAGCTGGTTATCTTAATTGCCTTGGCACCGAGCTCGATAACCGGCTGCTCATCAACAAACATTTTCATTATGGCATGCCCGCCGAACTGAGCTGCCAAAAGTGCCAGAGTACTAAATATACCTACTATTAGTATACTCTTGTAATATCCCCTTTTAACACGATCAAGCTTGCCTGCTCCCATATTCTGTCCTGAAAAGGTAGCTATGGCTGCACCTAATGAATTAAAAGGCTGCTGTATCAACTGCTCTATTCTGCTGGTAGCCGTGAAGGCTGCCACCGTCACCTCTCCAAAGCCATTGGCTACCCGCTGAAGTGCAACTAAGGATACAGCAATCATGGAGTGTTGCATTGCTACCGGAATACCAATTTTAATACATTTGACAATTATGGGCCAGCTTATTTTCATATGTTCTCTATTAAGTCTGAAATATTCATTATTCTTTAAAGCAAAAATGATACAGCCCATTGCCGCAAGCCCCTGAGAAATCACTGTGGCACCGGCAGCACCCTCAACACCCAGCCCAAACTTTAATATGAATAGTAAATCGAGACCAACATTAATTCCACTGGAAACTATCAGGAAGAACAACGGTGTTTTAGAATCTCCCAAAGCCCTGAGTATGGATGCTATAGCATTATATGCGGCCACGGCTAGCATACCTCCGGCAGAAATCCTTAAAAATTTTGTAGATTCCTCAAGAATTTCAGGCGGAGTATTCATTGCCTTCAGTATGGGATAAGCAAAAACTGAGGTCAGTATGCTCATAATCAACCCTGACGCGGCTATGACATATACCGAATTTGCGATTGCTCTTCTTACCTCGTCATAGTTTTTTGCTCCGAAATACTGTGCAATAACTATGCTTATTCCTATAGATAATCCAAGACAGACAGAAAACGCCAAAAAGTTTATAGAGCCTGTGGCACCAACTGCCGCCAGTTCATTAGAGCCCAGATACCTTCCGACAATAATCGAATTTATTATGTTATAGGATTGCTGAAATACATTTCCAATAAGCATCGGCATTGAAAACTTCACCAAATGCTTGATTTCATTTCCTTCGGTCATGTCTTGTATGAAATTTATTGACATTTTTAACCCTTAACTATGTAACAACTTAGGTTTTGTTTTCCGAATACTATTAATGAACCTTGCTATACATAGATATCCTCTAAATTAATAATTTCTATAGTATAATATACTGTATATTATTTGTAATTAAAATGGACAAATTTAATCAAAATATTTCTATATAAGTCAAATTTGACTAAAGTTCCCTTATATTCTTCTATTACAAGCACTATTATTATTAAAAATTCATAAAGCATCCCGATAAACATGAAAGCTACCTGATTTTATATTCCGAAAAGCCTATGCAAACAAGTAAACAGTTAAAATATTAATAGCTTTTCTCGGCTTAACACTGCAGCATAAACTGAAAGTGGGGTAAATATAAGGAATATTCCCGCGGGGTATTTTATTATGTTGAAAAGTTCACGCATATCCGTTAATATAAAATATATAAATGTTTTGTCAACCAAATTTGGTTTTGAGCCTTATTTGTGCCTTTTTTTATCCAAACAGACAAATATATCTTAGTTATTCAAATTTTTTGTTAGAGGTGGAGCATGCTCAAAAAACTATTACATAAGCCCCAGTGCAAGGAAGCAGAATGCATATTGAAATACGTAGAAGATACCCTGGTCGGAAAACAGACTTCCGGTCCTGAGATAAAATACCATCTTCATAAGAAAGTATTAAATCAATTTCAAAGACTATTGGACTCTGAAGCGAAAATGTCCTTATCCGCAAAAGAACTTCTCGATATAGTAAGCTCATTGAGCAATTTTGATGTAGGTATGACCCACATTTCCAACCAGTTAACAGATTTCGCTTCAGAAATGGCAATTGTAAGTGAATCTAACCTGGCAATTGTCGAACAAACAACAGCAACTATGAATGACGTAAATAATGTTGTCGCATCTACCTCAGATACTTTAAACAATCTCTCTAGTGAAGGCAAATCGCTGGCAAAGGAAAATGATGTAAGTGTGAGCCTTTTAACAGAGCTACAATCTTTAAAAGACAATGTGATCCATGATAATGAGATAATGATTGATAAAATCCAGCATTTGATGGACCTAGCAGCAGAGGTCGAAAATATTGTCAATAGTGTTCAGGATATTGCTGAGAAAACAAATCTTTTGTCTTTAAACGCCGCAATAGAAGCTTCAAGAGCAGGTGAAAACGGGCGTGGATTTGCAGTTGTAGCACAGGAAATCCGTAAATTAGCCGATGATACAAAACAAAATCTTAATGGTATGATGCAGTTTGTCAGCAGTATTCAAATCGCTGCTGAAGAGAGCTCAAAAAGTCTAAACAATACAATTAAATCATCTTCACAAATGAGTGAAAAAATTGAATCAGTATCCGATACCGTTAGTAAGAATGTAGGTATGCTCAATAATGTAATCGAAGATGTTGATATAATCAATAAGTCGATGCAGGGAATAAAGATTGCAACTGATGAAATAAATCAGGCAATGGAAGTTTCCAGCCACGATGCGGAAAAACTTAGTATTATGACTCAAAGTATACATGAAGATGCCTTAAAGAGTGTAGAGTTTGCAGGACAGATATCTCAAATTGATAATCGGTTGTCTGATATACTGAATGTCATGTTTCAGAGTCTTGAAAACGGTGCTCATGCGATTACAAAAGAGGAAATACTGGATGTATTAACAAAAGCAGTGAAAGCCCATATAAAATGGATACAAGTACTTAAAACTTCTGTTGATGAAATGCGTATTTATCCTCTGCAAACCAATTCGAAAAAATGTGCTTTCGGACATTTCTACAATGCCATATGTATAAATTACACAGAAATAATTGAAGATTGGAAGCAGATAGGCGATATTCATCATGAATTTCACCTTATAGGAGACAGGGTAATGGAGGCTATCAAGAATAACCAAAAAGCTGTAGCCCAGGATTTATATAATAAGGCAGAAATATTATCCAAGAAAATAATCAATTTAATAGAAAAGATAACAGGTATACTAAGCTCATTAAAACAATAAATAGAAAAATTTTTCAGTATATATACTGCTTTCCTGTAATAAAAGGAAACCACTTAAAACACATATTTATAGATGTTTTGAGTGGTTCCATTCATTTATATCATTATATGTCGACTAAGAAACTACTTTACGTATAAAATATTTACGTTATTTATGATAAGTCTCATTCTTCATGATCTTAAATGCCCTATAGACCTGTTCCAGAAGAATTAATCTTGCGAGCTGATGAGGAAATGTCATTTTTGACAGGCATATCCTGTAATTGGCGGCCCTTATAAGACTTTGATCAAGTCCGAGAGAGCCGCCTATAATAAATGTTATATGTGAATTTCCGGATAACATTGTATTCTCAAGTTTGACAGCAAAGCCCTCCGAAGTTGTCTGTTCTCCCACTAGGTCAAGCAATATAATGTAGCTGCTTTCTTTAACCTTTTTTAACAATCTTTCAGCCTCACGCGCCTTAACCTGCGCTTCCTGAGCCGGGCTCAGGCTATCAGGTGCCTGTTCATCATCTACTTCAATTATTTCTACATCTGCAAAGCGGGAGAGTCTCTTAATGTACTCAGAAATCCCCTCTTTCAGATAGCGTTCCTTCAGCTTGCCTACTGCAGCAATTGTTATTCTCATAGTTTCTCTCCATGCTGAGAACATTTAGCTCCCATTAATATAAATTCCGTCTATTTTAGCCTTTTCGTTCAACACGTAAAAAAGGAACCCCGTACAGGCCCCTTGAATCATTAAAGATAATTCTTGTGTTTGCTATAAAAACTTTATACAATCTTAACCTTTCCTACTCTGTCTCTGCTTGCCACTTCCAGTAGAACATCTTCACCCACTGCTATTTTCTTTTCTGTAAGGGCGTTGAAGGTTGTCTGATACGCAAGCTCAGGGAAATTGTTCTCATGGCTT
The DNA here is from genome assembly GCA_023431385.1 of Bacillota bacterium. GTDB lineage: Bacteria > Bacillota > Clostridia > Acetivibrionales > DSM-1351 > Ruminiclostridium. The sequence goes on from JAEYWA010000113.1 coordinate 13,883, forward strand.
AAGTGACCCAGTATAAAGTTCCTGCAGCCCTTTTCAGCCAGATAGGCAATCACCTTAGCCGCCATCTCATTTGACAAGTGCCCGTGGTCTCCCATGATTCTTTTTTTAAGAGACCAGGGATATGGGCCTACTCGCAGCATTTCTACGTCGTGATTCGATTCAAGGAGCAGCAGGTCATTACCTTCTATATTTGCCAACAATTCTTTATTCATGTGGCCAATATCTGTAGCTGTAGTAATTCGTTTCCCCCCGGCTATAAAATTGTACCCCACGGGCTCCACTGCATCATGTGGAATTGAAAAGGGTCTTACACATATATCCCCAATTTCAAATTCTTCTCCGGTACAAAAACTAACCCTGTTTTCAAGCTTAACAGGACCCAGGCCATGCTCCATAGCACACCACGTGGCTTCGTTGGCATATATTGGAATATTTTGCTTCCTGGAAATTATACCTGCTCCCCTTACGTGATCTACGTGTTCATGGGAAATTAATATAGCGCTTAACTCTGCCGGATTTTCTCCGATAGAGCAAAGCGCCTCCAATATCCTTTTTCCGCTTAAACCGGCGTCTATAAGAAGTTTTGTTTTTTCTGTCCCAATAAAAAGTGCATTTCCGCTACTTCCACTAAACAAACTGCAAAATTTAATCATTTAAGCTCCATTTCTACTTCGTGCAAAATGAATTTGCCCAAATCATAAATGGGCTTAAATTTAATTTATCGCACGTGCCATTTATTTTAATGACTATGTATTTAACATTATGCCTAAAAATGCTATCAATAATTGTTCCTTGGCCTTACATGAAGTATTTAATACTTTACATAAGCACATAATCTCAGTCCTCTGTCGAAATCCTTCCTATGTCTGCTCCAAGAAGATTAAGCTTATGAACAAAATTCTCATAGCCTCTGTCTATATATTTAATATTACTAATTTCCGTTTTTCCCTTGGCAACCAGTCCGGCAAGAACCATTGCAGCTCCAGCACGCAAATCGGTAGCCTTTACAGGAGCACCAGACAGGACCGCTCCCCCATCTATTACTGCGATTCTACCTTCTACCTTAATCCTTGCACCCATTCGTTTAAATTCATCAACATATTGAAATCTGGAATCCCAGACACCTTCTGTTATGGTGCTTACACCCTCCGCCATGTTCAGCAGAACTGTTATTTGAGGCTGAAGGTCGGTTGGGAAGCCAGGATAAGGTAATGTCATGATATTAACATTTTTTACTTTGTTCCCGCCGATAACTCTTATAAAATCTTCATCCTCTTTTACTGTTACGCCCATTTCAATCAGCTTGGCAGTCAGTGACTCCATATGTTTTGGAATAATGTTTTTTACAGTCACATCGCCTTTTGATACTGCTGCAGCAATCATAAAGGTACCTGCTTCGATCATATCCGGAATAATTGTATGCGTTCCGCCGCCCTTCATATGATCAACGCCTTTTATCTTTATAACGTCAGTTCCTGCTCCCCTGATATTTGCTCCCATTGCATTGAGAAAATTAGCAACATCAACAACATGGGGTTCCTTGGCTGCATTTTCTATAACAGTCTGTCCATTGGCCTTTACAGCCGCCAGCATAAGATTTATTGTAGCTCCTACACTCACAACATCCAAGTAAATCTGCGCACCTTTCATCTGAGATGCATCAATTTTTACTATACCGTGCTCTATAGCAACATGGGCTCCCATGGCCTCGAAACCTTTAATATGCTGGTCAATAGGTCTAAATCCAAAATCACATCCACCTGGAAGTGATACTTCTGCTTTTCCGAATCTGGCAATCAATGCTCCTAACAAATAATATGAAGCTCTCATACTTTTAACAAGCTCATAGGGTGCTTGCCAGCAATTAACCTCTCGTGTGTCACAAATTACGGTATTGTCGTCTTCCTTCGTTATACTAGCGCCTAGTTTAGTGAGAATATCCAATAAAACTTTAACATCTTTTATATCAGGAACATTTTCTATTCTGCTAATACCATTTATTATTAACGCTGCGGGTAATACAGCAACTGCAGCATTCTTCGCTCCGCTAATGGTAACTTCTCCGTTCAGGGGACATGGCCCGTTAATTAAGAACTTATCCAAACCCTTTTACACCAACCTTTTGTATAAACTGTAAATGTTTTG
>JAEYWA010000156.1 GCA_023431385.1 Bacillota bacterium
CCGATACAATCTTATCAAAGAATTGTAAAACAATCAATAAATTATGTTAACTTTTTGACATGTAAATACATACAATTGTTATAGAAATAGTAATGATGGCATTTACTAATTAATACCACCATTTATTCAAAAAAAACATATCTCAAAAAATAATTTACAATTCTATATATAATTTATCTCAAATGCTCCTGGTTATCCTTCTGTGTACTATTATCCATTTTTTTCAAGGTATACAAAACCAAGCTTGTCATTAATCCTTTCTGATTTAAAGACCCTGTATCCAGCCTTTTGATACAGACCCAAATTTTTTTCACTGTTACAGCCCGTAAAAATTTCAAAGCGAACCTGACTGAAACATTTCTCAATGGCTGAAAGCAAAGCTTTTCCAAGCCCTTTATTTTGATATCGCGGGTGTACAATCAGTTTTCCTATATGGCAGGTTCCCGCCTTTTCATAGGCTCTCACCGAACCGACTATTTTTCTGTCTGAGACTACTTTTAGTATAATACAGTTCTTTGCTTCCTGTTCCAACTCATCAATTGTTTGAAGTAAAGGAGGAATATTAAAGTCATTATAAATCTCGGCCTCACTTAGATAAGCAAGCTTCTGGAGCCGTAGTATTTCTTCCAGATCTGCTTTTGAGGCAATATCTACTGCCGGAAATCCGTAGCTGCAACCGGCAGCCTCGATATACTTTTTAGTTCTTGGACATACTAATATACACAGTCCGCATAAAGATACACCCGGAGCAATCTGCCAGGTTCTTTCCACCGCTTTATTTCTGCAGGCAAGGAAATGATAAAACCCCTCACGGGGTTTACCTGAATACCACAGTTCACCGGACAAAGCCTCTGCCGGACAGTTTCTGACACAGCTGTCACAATTTCCGCATTGTGAATTAGTTATGGGCTGTACTGCTTCCAGAGGCGCATCTGTGAGTACAGATGAAATTCTTACAGCTGACCCGAACTCTTCAGTTACAAGGAGGGCACATTTTCCTATCCAGCCAAGTCCGGCTTTGGTAGCAACCGTTTTGTGAGGTAGAATAGTTGAGTGGTCAGCATGATTTATCGTGACATTAGACCTTGTCTTTGGTAGAGCAGAGTAACCCTCCTCCCGAATAAGCTCCTCAGCCCTACTATCCAGACTGTCCAATAAAATATTTAACCTGTTGTATTCGTCGTAATACTCTTTTGTAGGCCCCAGAGCAATGGAATTAATAATTTGTGGTTGCACTGCCACTACAATGGATATGCCATATTTATAGCCCAAGGTCTGTTCTTCAGGTAAATCGGATAAATCAGCATAGCCAACAAGTGCCGCACCCATACTGATCAATTCTGTTTTTATTCTTTCACTTATTGTAATCATCTCAAACCCCCATTTCTTAAATAAATTCCATTATATAGCAATAAACCCGTGGTATCAACTAAACATCAATACACCATCAAATATGTAGTTGTATATTATTTTAAATCGTGCTAAAGATAAATCTGTACTTTCTATCTGGAAAAGGAGATGACGATATGTTTAAACATGATAAAGCACTATTGAAAGAAGTACGGGTAGATGGGCCAAACCCTAATTTTGCAGCCATGATGCAGGAACAGCTTGGAGGCCCGCAGGGTGAACTTAAAGCAGCTTTACAGTATTTTTCACAGAGTGCCCGAATAAAGGACCCTGAAATAAAAGACCTTTTTTTAGATATCGCTTCTGAAGAATTAAGTCATATGGAAATGGTGGCTCAAACTGTTAATATGCTGAATGGTCATGTTCTGGACGCTAATAATGCTACTGTTGGAAACATTGAAGCACATGTTTTAACAGGTCTTACACCTATGTTAGCTAATGCTTCGGGACAATTATGGACTGCAGCTTATATCAATGAAACAGGAGATCTGGCTGCTGATATTTTATCAAACATTGCTGCAGAACAGCGTGCCAAGGTCGTTTATCAATATCTTTACAGACAGATAAATGATAAGGGAGTGCGAGAAACTATAGATTTTCTACTGAATCGTGAAGAAGCACATAATACAATGTTCCGTGAAGCCTTCAACAGGATTCAGGATACCGGTTCACTTAAAGATTGGGGAATTACAAAAGATTCCAAGCTGTATTTCAATTTATCAACTCCCGGTGCGCAGTACTTTAATTCTGAAAATGCCCAGCCTCCAAGCTTTAATAATCCTAACTAAAGTAATTTACAGCTGTTTGCATTAGCGGTAGAATAACCGTCAATGCAAACAGCTCATCTAATTCTGTTTAATTTAGATTTTTACAATTTTATTAGGAATTATTATCATAATCATGCTTTTGCCTTCAAGCCTCGGAAATTTGTCAACAGTTCCATAATTTTTTATGGATTCAGAGAATTTGTCAAGAACCTCTTTCCCAGTTACGGTATACTTCATTTCTCTACCTCGAAATCTTATGGACACCTTGACTTTATCCCCGTTCTGCAAAAACTTCATGGCACTCTTTACTTTTACTTCAAAATCATGTTTCTCAATTGTGGCTGATAACCGAACTTCTTTTAATTCAACAATCTTTTGATTTTTTTTTGCTTCCTTCTCTTTCTTAGACTGTTCAAAAACACTCTTATTGTAGTTTGTTATTTTGCAAACCGGCGGAGCCGCATTCGGAACTATCTTGACAAGGTCGAGTTCTTTGGAAAACGCTAATTTCATTGCCTCTTTAGTTGGCATAACTCCCAACATTGAACCGTCGCTATCTATTACTCGTATTTCATTATCTCTTATTTCTTCATTTAACTGCAATTCATTTTTCTTAATAATATACACCCCTTTTTATTAGTATTACATTTAATAATATAACCTTGAAAACAGTAAAAGCGGATATTCATAAAGAAATCCACTTTTAAGTATTTTCCATTTGTATCAATATCATTTACATATAAAAAGGAGAGTTAATCACTCTCCCCCTTGATTACCATCTATTTCCGCCACCGAAGCTTCTGTTTCCGCCTCTGTTATTGTTTCCTCTTTGCTGCTTTCTAGCCGCTCTGCAATCAGGACATCTCTGAGGTTCGTTATCAAAACCCTTTTCCTTGTAAAAAGCTTGCTCATTTTCACTAAAAATGAATGTTGAGTTGCAATCTTTACATGTTATAGTCTTATCTGCCATATTCAATATACCTCCTTCAATTATTTGGATTTAAAATTCCCAAGCAAGCACACTCCATAATAATCTAGAGAAGTATTGTAGAAAATAAATAACCCATTACTTAACACCATACCACATATAAATAAAATACGCAAGTAAAAAATATTATTAATGTAAATTTATTTTATATTTTACTACTTATACCATATTTACTATTTATCCTCAGAAATCTTTTACCGTAACGCATTGAATTTGAGATTAATATAAGCTATATCAGAATCCTTATTGCTGGAATTGGTAATGTCAACATTCTGTTTAATTAAATTCTTATTCTGTAAGCCTTTTTCTATAAAATTTCTTTCCCTCAGCTGCAAGCTTTTCTTCCCAAATCATCCTCAAGATATCAAGTTCCTGGGAATAGTCGGTTTTTACCTCATCTTTTTCGTCATACTGCAGCTGTTCAAGTATTTCAATGGTAAAATTATCTGCTCCAAACTCATTCCATTCCTTCTGGAGTTCCTTGTTGGGATGTCTTCCTCCGTCAAGTCTGACTTTGGCTCCGTTCATAACACCTTTCAGGTCCGGAGTCGTCTGTATATAACAGTTATTGTTTGCTTTGCAGCGCACTGTAAATATCCCCATTGGATGCTTGGAATTCATGTATTGCTGCTGAAGTTCCTTTTTACGCGTCTTATCCATGGTTAATAACCCATCTCCTTTAATATTTTCGCCAAAGTACTCAAACGTTCGCCGATAAGCTCATCATCATCACTTAATGCCTGGCTGAAAAGTTTAAGGTCCTCATCAATTTTTTCATTATCAGTACAGACTGATAATGTCATAGCATCGCCCTGCAAGCCCACTCTGTCAATAACAGGCTTATCAGAATCATACAACTTCGGGAACCTGTATGACTCCTCTTTGATAAACAGCTTGGTTCTTGCCACCATGATAGCCAGATCCAGAACGCGGTGAAGCGGCAGTTCTTCAGACTGTCTGGACCATTTTTCCCCGGTATATCTCCACACCTTTGCCGAAATATCAACCTTTCCTCTGTCATTCCATTGTGCAAGCCCAAGCGAAAGTCCTTTGGCATCAGTATTGTAGGCATATCTGCCATCAACATTTTCATAGTTCTCGGATACTATAACAGGTTTATGTTTTAACGTCGTGGGAATTTTCATGATTAACTCCTTTTTATTTTGATTTAGTAATTTAGTAGCTTAGTAATTTACTAATTACATAATAGAGCCTTTTGTAATATAAGTCAATATCTTGTATTTAATTATAGATTCCACCCATAGAGTTCTTACTAAAGACGTAAATTCTATACTTGATTGGTTCATGTTCCTGATGCTATAATATAGGCAAATTTCAAATTTGTTTATCCGGTTGGGCAACGTTATGCATTACAATTGTACATTGCTTTCAAGATGAATTAGGCTTCTGGGGTGGGAAGCTCGTTTTACAGCGAGCTTTCCGCCCTTTTTGATTTTCAATTATCAGAAAAAAAACTTATAATTGTTTATTATTTAGATAAGCTACTGTTTAAGAACCGTTTTGTATAGCGCAAGGATAATCACGAAAGAATATAAAATAATTGATTTTCAGGAGGTCTAAAATGATAATAGGTCTAATCATAGTACTGGCAATGATTTTAGTTTTACCCTTTGCTTTTCAAAAAATTGAGCATAATCTTGAATATTTTCTTCTTGCAATGGGCTTGGCAGCCACAACAATTTCAAAGGCTTTATCCTTTGAGCTGGTATCGCACATTTTTATGAATTATCTTTTATATTTCATTACTTTTGCGGTACTTATAGCAGGTCTGATATTCAGGGTATCTGTTAAGGGAATTAAAAGATTTGTAGGTGTCACAACGAGAAAAATACCTTTACCGGTTTTCATTTTTTTACTGATAACAGTATTAGGTCTGTTATCAAGCTTTATTTCAGCAATCATAGCTGCGTTAATACTTGTGGAAATAATTCACGCCCTTCCCGTTAAACACAGCCGCAAGGTTATATTGACAGTTATCGCCTGTTTTTCAATCGGTTTGGGTGCAGCATTAACCCCAATTGGTGAACCCTTATCCACCATAGTTGTTTCTGCATTAAAAGTGGATTTCTTTTACCTTAGCAGGAATATCGGAATATATATAATACCCGGTGTAATAGCTATGGGGCTTCTGGGAGCTTTGGTTTCGGCACGTGGAGAAAAGGTTACGGAGGTTACAGAGAGGGATGAAAACTGGAGCATTGAAGAAATAAATATTGTACAATCAGAAAGCCTCAAGGATGTATTTGTAAGAGCCTTTAAAATATTCCTTTTTATAATTGCGCTTGAGCTTTTGGGGGCCGGCTTCAAGCCGTTAATAAATACTTATATTATACAACTTGACAGCCGTATTCTATACTGGATCAATATGTCCTCAGCAGTCCTTGACAATGCGACTTTGGCAGCTGCCGAAATAAGTCCTGCCATGAGCCTTAAGCAGATACAGGCAATACTGATGGGATTACTCCTCAGCGGTGGAATGTTGATACCCGGGAATATACCAAATATTATTTCGGCGGGAAAACTTAATATTAAGAGCAGAGAGTGGGCTAAAATAGGACTACCTATAGGTATCAGTCTGCTTTCGATTTATTATGTAATTTTATTTTTAATTTAAAAAGGGCTTAACTATATAAATCAGCTGCCAGACGGCTGATTTCCTTGTGATTAATCACTTCATATCCGTTTTCTGTCTTTTTCAGCAAACCTTTTTCGCATAAACTTTTCAGAGTTCTATGAAGATGTCTGTAGCTTGTCCCAAGGAGCTCTGAAAGTTCTATGAGATTTTCATTAACCGATAAGACCCTGGTACCGTTATCTAAAAGATCTCCCCCTGCAAGAACGTAACTGGACAGCCTCTTTTCAAGAGGGTACAGCATGTTTATTGCACTATTTTTAGCAGTCCTTTGCAGCTTATATCCAAGGGAATTACATAAGTATTTTAAAAACTTGGAATCCTCCAAGAGGTGTTTTCTTATGTTCTCTTTGGATATCCCAATGCAATAGGTATCCTCAATGGCTTGAACATTTGTAGCTACAGCTCTGTCGTCAAGCATTTCAATATCTCCAAGAATTGTTTTTTTAGGGTAGAAACACAGGAGTAGTGATTTACCATTACTTACTGTAGTAAAAACCTTAGCCTTACCAGCCACAATAAATAGCAAATACCCTATTTTCTCACCCTCCCTGCATACATATTCATTCTTTTTGTAAAAAAGCAGCTCCATATACGGTTTCACATCGTTGGTGAAAATTTCATCGGTACACAATTCTACAATATATTTGTCAATCAAGACTTGATTATTTTCTTTTAGCATAGCCTATATCCCTTTTTTGATAATATATAACAATTATACTATTTACTATGACATATGTCCTATCTTCCATCAACCAAATCATGTTAAATTAATTTTACCAGCCAAGTAAAATTATTTTAGGCTGTCTCCCTGGTTTAGATTTTCTGTGTTTGGAGGTCCATATGTACAATTCAGTTTCTCTCTTTATCGGAGCTTTGGTATCTGTAATGATTATGGTAAATGGCACATTATCAGCTTCAACTGGAAATTATAGTGCTCTTGTTATCATCCATATAATCGGACTTTTTGGAGTAATTGCGGTTATGCTGTCGCGTAAGGCCCGGCTTACACATAAAAAAGGAATACCGTTATACTTTTACAGTGGTGGTGCTATTGGAGTTTTAACCGTACTTTTCAGCAATTTAAGCTACTCAGCCCTCGGCGTATCATTACCTCTTGGCTTAGGTCTGTTTGGGCAATTACTGGCATCATTGATAATAGACCATTTCGGAATGTTCAACATGAAAAAAATTAAACTCGTAAAAAAGAAATTTATAGGCTTGGCAATTATCCTTTCAGGAATAATTGTAATGGCTGTATTATAGATTGGAGGCTGTGTCAATGTTTTTTATTATTATCTCTGTTTTAGCAGGTGTTTCAATTGTCACTGCAAGAACTTTAAATTCCTTATTAGCTTCAAAAATTGGCGTTTTCCAAAGCACCTTTTGGAATTACGTGGTAGGGTTAATATTTTCTTTTGCATTTATGCTGGCAAGTAAAGAAGTTTTGCAAATATCAAAGGTTGAGTATGGAGAAATCCCACTATGGGCTTATACAGGGGGATTGATCGGAGTTATTGTAGTAATGTTGTCAAATTACATTACTTTAAAAATATCAGCTATTTACTTAACATTACTATTATTTGTCGGTCAGCTCCTGGTAGCTATAATTATTGATTACATATATCTTGACGAAATGTCCGCTGGTAAAGTCCTTGGGGGTATATTGGTGTTCTTAGGCCTAGCCTACAATCTGCTGCAGGATAGAAAGCCGGGGACAGAGAAAACTAGCTAGAGGTCTCTGCCTCCAACAATTCCAGTATTTTGGGAGTACATCGTCTGCCTCCGCAGGGTCCGCTGCCTGCTCCTGTGACCTTCTGCACTTCCCCCAAAGTTTTTACTCCATTATTAATTGCTTTTTTTATTGTTGCTCTGGGAATAGCTTTGCATATGCATACCTTGGTCAGCTTATCAAGTATTTCAGAATTTATGTTTTGGTCCATTGAATCCTCTCCAGTACGTTCTTATGATGGCTTCAAATTCTTTCAGAAGCTGTATTATAGCTGTATTATACGGGTAATAAAAAACCGAACCCTGCTTTTTATGATGCACAGTTCGGCTTTATTCATACCTTTAGATTATTTGCTATTATTTTCAACACAGGCATTTAATTCCTTTATTAATTCGTCAACATTTATACCGTGAGCAAGTGCTCCCTGTTCTATGTTTTCAAATCTTGCTGCCATACATCCAAAACAGTGCATGCCGTTATTTAATAATACCTCAGCAGTTTCAGGATATTTTTCAACTATGTCAGTTATAGACCATTCCTTGGTAATTGTCATTTTTTCACCTCCTTAAAAGATTACACTATCAAAAATATTCGATTTAATATTTTGTAAACATTAATCATTATAACATTTTCTTAAAATTAAATACCCATTCCCCACTCAGTCAATCAAAAAAATCAAAATTAATAATTCCTTTAAATTCCTCTAGCAACCACTCAATATTTACTTGATATAAATTATTTAATATAACTTACTATATTTAAATTTCTTTTTGGAGGAGTCTGAACCCATCCCTTCCTTATAGCCAAAACTCACACCATAATAAGGCTTATAACCCTCAGGAATGTTTAGTTTTGCTGTCTCTTCGTTATTTTCAAAGTAAAATCTCATAAGACCCAGCCAAACTGAACCTACACCCAAGCTCTCAGCCGCTATAAGCATATTCTGGATAGCCGCAGCACAGTCAACCCTCCAGGCCATGGCATCCTGTCTGGCTGAAACTATGATAAGCGTAGGGGCATCATATGTCACCCTGAAGTCAGGTTTCAATCCCATCCTCCTTATCCATTCATTATCACTCTCAGCCATTTGTCCTCTTACATAAGTGTTGATTCTGCTAAGCAGCTCCTGATTCTGAATAACTGTAAAATACCAGGGCTGCTGGTTATGAGCAGATGGGGCATACGTACCTGCTTCAATTATTTTGCCCAGCTTATCCTGACTTATCTGTTCAGGCTCATATTTTCTTACGCTTCTCCTGCTCTTGATAACCTCCAATACATCTCTCATGTACTACTCCTCGTTACCTACTTAATTAGTTAATTTATTATATCTATTTTACTATAAACATATTTCTGCTTACAATTAGCAGTTGTTATGTTCAATAGTTCAAATATTATTGAACTATTTTAATATATCATAAGATGTGGTATAATTCAATAGTAACAACAAAAAAACCCTTAAATTGGCAAAATATTTTTTAACCATAAGGGCTAAGGTCAGGAGGTAAAAATTTGAGAGAATTATTCCACCCAAATATTGATCAAATGTGTTTATCTACGGTATTAAATGCTTTAGGTGACCCTATCAGACTTCAGATAATAAAAAATCTGGCAAATCAAGCTGAAACAACTTGTGCCTGTTGTAATATAGATCTACCTAAATCTGCCCTGTCACACCACTTTAAGGTTCTTCGTGAATCAGGACTTATTAATGTGCGCATTGAAGGCAAGCAAAGGTTTTTGTCAATAAGATACCAGGATTTGGAGCATAAATTTCCGGGGCTTCTGGATTCGGTAATAAAAAGTATATAGTTTCTATTACGTTATTGGTATATCAATTACTCATCATAGCAACTATGGCATGGATAATCTCTTGTTTCATTATTTCATAATTCATGTAATCATGATTATGATAATTCACCTCATGGCAGTAACTCTCTATCATCCCCATTGCAATATGAACCTTTTCATGGGCATTTGTCGGTCTCAATCCATGTTTAGCCATTAGTTCTACTATAGTATTGGCTGTTGTAATTTCAAAATAACAGAAGTAGTCCCTTACATCCTGATCGGTATGAGACATAGCCATCATTTCCTCATGGGCTTGTCTGGGCAAAGTATGCGAATCAGTAAAAATATTAATTATATTATTGAGGGTATCTACTAAATCTAAAGGTTCTTTCAGTGTAACAAGACTTTTATATAGCTGGTTTGTCATTCCTTCTGCATAAAATTTGACTGCTTCAATGAAAATGTCCTTCTTGTCCTTAAAATAGTTATATACTATTCCAGTAGAAACACCAGCCTCTTTGGCAATCTCAGCGGTGTTGGTATTATAGTAGCCCTTATCACAAAAGAGCTTAAAACCTGCTTCAACTATTTTTCTCTTTTTTTCAATTGAACGCTGCTGCTTGGGTTCCCTTATTTCAGAATTACTCATATTGCTGTCTCATCTCCATTTGATAGTCTACTGTCCGAATTAACCAATATAATCAAATTTATCAAATTCTGCTTCACAAAGAATCTATTAACTCTGCCATAATTATATTTGATTAAGGTGTAACTTGCAACTTACAAATCTGAAATATATTTCAGATTTGTATTGACATATTAATCCAGAAGCTTTATACTTAACCTGAAATATATTTCAGGTTCTAAAAAAATATTGCCCTCGTTTATTGGCCTCGCAGCTGATATGGGGGATTTTTCTTATATTATTTCGGTAATTAAAGTCAATAAAAGGGCTCAGGAGGGGTCATATGAATACTCTTATTCAATTTAAGAACGTTACAAAAGAATATGATATTGGATCAAAAAAACAGCTAGCTGCCGACACTGTAAGCTTTTCAATAAACGAAGGTGAGTTTGTTGTAATATTAGGGCCAAGTGGAGCCGGTAAATCAACAGTTTTAAATCTTTTAGGCGGTATGGATTTTGCCTCCTCAGGAGAGATAATTATAAATGCTGAGGACATTGCCAAATACAACGAAAAACAGCTGACAGCCTATCGTGCCGAGAATGTGGGCTTTGTTTTTCAGTTCTATAACCTTATTCCAACTTTGACAGCACTTGAAAATGTGGCACTTATTAAAAATGTTGTAAAATCGCCGCTAGATGCTGCAGAAGTTTTAGCTTCTGTAGGTCTCGGAGAACATCTCGGGAAATTTCCCGCACAGCTGTCCGGCGGCGAGCAGCAGAGAGTATCCATCGCCAGAGCCATCTGCAAAAACCCTGCAATGCTGCTGTGTGACGAACCCACCGGAGCTCTTGACAGTGAAACAGGTATCGTTATACTGTCATTACTGCAGGAAATGAGCAGGGAGAAAAATAAAACAGTTATCATTGTAACTCACAATGCAGCTCTGGCGCAGACTGCCGACAAGGTTATAAAACTGAAAAACGGTAAAGTGAGAGATATTATTGTCAATGATGCTCCTCTGGCTGTAAGTGAGGTGAATTGGTAATGCTGTTTAAAAAGATGCTCAGAGATATGAAGCATAATAAAACACAATTTATATCCATTTTCCTTATGGCCTTTCTTGGAGTTTTCATCTATGCGGGTGTTGGAGGAGAATGGTACGGCCTGCAGCAAACCTCAAACAAATTTTACATTGAGACCAATCTTGCAGACGTGTGGGTTTACGGCAGAGATTTTTCTCAGGAGGATGTCAATAATGTATCTGGAGTAACCGGTGTTACACAGGTTCAAAGAAGGCTTTCTCTTGACGCCGTAGCTAATTATGACAACAATCCTTCCATCAGGCTGCACATTATTGAGGAAAACAACATATCAAAAACCTATACTGTCACAGGTGAAATATTCTCTGCTGATAAGGACGGGATCTGGCTGGATGATCTTTTTGCAAAGGCCAGAAACCTTCAAACAGGTGATACTTTGAAATTTTCTGCATTCGGGGCAACACTGGAGAAGAAAATACTTGGCACTGTGTTAAGTCCGGAATATGTTTTTGCAACGGGAGGAAATGACATTATCCCCAATCACGCAAATTTCGGCTTTGCTTATTTACCTGTGTCTGCCCTTCCAAAGGAGATTAATATTATCTATACGGATCTTCTGGTAAAGACAGCTGCTGCTCCCGATGCGGCTATGGAAGATAAAATAGACTCGGCTCTAAAAGGGAATTACAGCGTTTATCTTGACAGAGACAACTTACAGAGCTACTCAATGTTCAATAATGAAATACAACAGCACAAGGCCATGGGTTCAGTTTTTCCAATGGTATTTCTGGCCATAGCCCTGCTGACTATATTAACAACAATGACGAGAATGGTTAATGGTCAGAGAACTCAAATAGGTACTCTGAAGGCATTGGGCTTCCAACAATCAGCTATTCTTCGTCACTATATATCCTATGGTTTCTGGCTTTCTCTTTCCGGGGCTCTGATTGGTGCTGCAATAGGCCCTCTTACTCTCCCAAGATTGTTTTATGGGGCCATGCAGACCACCTATACCCTACCTGAATGGAAACCCTCCATATCTCCGTCCTTTTTTGCGATGGCACTTATTACTATCCTTATTTGTACTCTGGCAACCTACCTCTCCTGTAGAAGCAATCTAAAGGATACTCCCTCACAAACCTTAAGACCAAAAGCTCCAAAGGTAGCAAAACAGGGAGCATTTGAAAAAACCGCCCTATGGGCAAGACTTGGTTTTAATGCACAATGGAATCTCAGAGATATCTTAAGGAGCAAAATCCGTTCCAGTATGGCGGTAGTTGGTGTATTGGGCTGCAGTGCCCTGCTGGTATGTGCCTTCGGACTACAGGACAGCCTTGATGATGTGGTTCAGTGGCAGTATAAGGACCTGAACCGATTTAGTACAAAGTTATCTCTGTCCGAGTACCTTCCCTCGGGCACTGCAACAGCTATTCTAAAGCAAACAAAGGGTGAAGCCCTGATGGAGAGTGCAGTGGAAATAAAGGCAAACGGTGTTAAAAAGTCCGGTGAGCTGTTGGTAACAGACAAGGTATCTCTGATAAAATTTACTGATCCTCAGCGAAACTATATTGACCTTCCAACTGACAAACTGTCAATAAGCTATAAAATGTCGCAATTGCTGGGGGTTGAAAAAGGAGATAAAATATCCTGGCATATCTATGGTCAGGAAAAATGGATAACTGACGAAGTCGGAGAAATTTACCGTGCTCCCGTATCTCAGGGTATAACCATGTCCAGAGAGTTATATGAGCAGCAGGGTCTTGAATTTACTCCGACTGCTATCGTATCAGACAAGGAAATCTCTGTTCTGCCGGAAGGAGTAGAAAGAAAATGGTCTACAGGCGAGCTGACTGAAAGCTATGAAACCATGACTGAAGCAATGAGTATTATGGTCTACGTACTTATTATAGCAGCAGCTCTGCTGGCTATTATAGTGCTTTACAACCTGGGAGTGCTTTCCTTCACAGAACGAGAGAGAGAGCTGGCTACACTCAAGGTTATAGGCTTTCAGTCAGGAAAAATACGACAGCTGCTTTTGACTCAGAACATCTGGCTTACTGTTATAGGCATTGTTTTCGGTATCCCATGCGGCAAGTGGCTGATAGATTTTATGCTTGCATATATGGGAGATAGCTTTGACATGATGTGCATAATATCAGCTTTAAATATTGTCATAAGTACAATAATAACTTTTATTTTGTCAGTGTTTGTAAACTTTATGTTTTCTGGAAAAATCAGGAGAATAGATATGGTAAGTTCTCTGAAAGCAGTTGAATAAGGTCAGAAAGTCCAACTACATAATGTTAATTAAAGATATCTATTACTCTCAAATCAACTTTTTAACAACAACAAGGTGCTGCTGAACAGCACCTTGTTATAAATCTATATAAATCCTATTAATTCCTTATTTATATTCTATAACTGTCAGTTTAGGAAAACGTACCGGATATTATTTTATCTTCTGCATTTTAAAAACCCTGAAATACTTTCCCATAGAGCTAATCCTGCAAATAAGACTACTGAAAATACCATTGTACCCCAGAACCAATAGTCTGAGAATTCAGTTGCAGGAATTTTCAGGATTTCTCCCATTTTTACGAAGAAAGAATTATTGAACAGCTGCCTGTCATTAAACATAAATATTACCAGTAAACTGCTTGCAAAATTCTGAATAGTATTGGCTGTTGCCAATGGAACACTCCAGTTTCCCTGTACAAACTTCCAGCCTGCCACACATAGCTGGACCAAAGCCAAAAGCAAAATAGCGACTATGTAAATTTGCAGTCTGTCGGAATTAAACAGCGGAGTGACCTCGGTGGTACCAGCTCTCTTAACATAAATTGCTATCAGTTGTGGTTTAAAAAATATCAAGGTTGTGAAAAGTATTGTAAAAAATATTGAGAAAACAGTTTCAGCTCTGGAGATTTTTGATTTTTCAGAAACTGGAGCCGTAGGCAGGTCGTCAACAGACCACTTCTTTTTTACAAAAGGAAGTTCACCTTCATTGATTCCGATTCTCTCCATTACCGCAAAAACAATAGTAACCCAGAATACTGCCTGTACTGCGCCGGTAACAGCAGCTTCAATTAAACCGACAATTAATTCAACGTATATATTTACATTATCTATGTTAGAAGGCCCTTTTAGCACAATATCCAATAAAGCAATAAAGGTGATTACAGTTACTGCTATTCCTAGTACGATCTTAAGTACAGCAATATAGCTATCGTAAATTGCAGGACCAATCAGATATCTCTTTGTTGGATTATATTCCTGAGTCAGCTTTTTCGGATTCCCCAGTCTTTCCAGCACCCCTTTGATATCACCCTCGGTAGCATTTTCAGGGAGCATATCCTCTATATTGGACCTTAATTCCTCTGCAACATCATAACGAATATTTTCCGGTAAGCGCTCAGTTACAGCTAATATGTAACGTTCTATCAAGCTCATAACTCATCCTCCTTTAATAACCCCTCAAGCTGTTGGGATAATGCTCTCCACTCATTTTTCAAACTGATGTAGACCTGTTTTCCCATATCGCTTAAAACATAAAACTTTCTAGGCCTGCTTTCGCTGGTATCCCACTGACTTATCAAAAGGTTCTGTTTTTCCAATCTTCGAAGTAAAGGATAAAGCGTACCTGCTTCAATTGGCGTATTTTTCTCCTCAAGTTTTTGAACCAGCGAATAACCGTATTCAGGATTGTTCAACTGACTTAGTACTGATAAAACCAAAGTTCCTCTTTTGAGTTCAATTATCAGCGAGTTTATCAATTCGTCAAAACTTTCCATTTGATCACCTCACTAACAGTATACTGTACGTCATACACTATTGTCAATATATTAATATTTATATTTTTAAAATAATAAAATGATAACAATATAAAAAGACTCAGCCCTATTAACCAGGGCTAAGTTTATCCAATTCAACAAAAATTGCTTTCTTTACCTTATCTTCTTTCTTTTTCATTTCTAATGCTCATCTTTGCCGTCGTTCCGTTTCTGTTTCTTTTTCTTGATGTCTTCTGTGAGTTCCCGTGAAAATTCTGTAGAAAGGTGAGCCTTTAACCCTCTTCTTTCTCCAGCACTAATAAACAGCCTATTCTTGCGACTGACAAATACTATCTTTACTGCTATATACAAGAGAGCATAGGATACAACAATAATTAAACCTGCAATGAGCCCAGAAGCCTGTCCCGGAACAAAGGGCATACTGGCAACAATTACTATAAGACTTATCAAGGCCAGCCAGGAGGTTATAGGATATCCGGGCATCTGACACTTACCCTCCGGCGGACAGCCATATTTTTTTCTGAACCTTATGTGGGTTGCTACTATAACCGCGTAGGTAAAGAGTAAGGCAAATCCGCCGGAACTAACAAGAAACAGGTATACTCTGGGCAGCAGGAGACCTGCACCAAGTCCTACAAGCATTGAAAATCCGGAGAAAAGAATTCCGCGGTAGGGCACATCCTTCTCATCCCTGAGCCATTTGGGTGCATGTCCCTCTGAAGCAAGAGAACGCATCATTCGCCCAAGCCCGAACATAGCAGCAAGCATTGTCGACAGTATGGCTGTAATTAAAACAAAATTGATTGAAGTACCTGCCCAACCTATACCCCACCTGTTCAAAGCAGCTACCATGGGACTTACATTCTCATTCAAGGCTCTTGTAGGCACTAGAGGCAGCAATACTGCAACAGATACAGTATAAGCTCCCACCAGGCCTATTACTGTATAGGAAATTGCTTTGGGAACGGTTTTCCTTGGATTGTCGCTTTCAGATGCCGCAAGTCCGATTATCTCAAAGCCTGCGTATGAAGAAATTACTAGAAGCATACTTCCAGCTACCCCGCGTATGCCCCTGGGCAGTAAAGGCTCTCTGACTATTTCTCCTGCTCCTATTCCAGGTATTCCGGGCATTAACCCGATTATTAACAATACTGCAAGGATAATAAAAGACACTATGGCAAAAAGTTTTACGGCTGCAAGACTGCTTTCGATTTTGCTGAGTTTATCGGCTCCAAGCAAATTAAGAAGTGTAACGCCAATTATTATACTGCTCCCCAGAAGTGAAATGGAAACCTTGGGCATCCATTCCCGGATCAGTATTGATACTGCAGTAGCCTCACTGGACATTGCCAGTACCATGCCTGTCCAGTATACCCATCCCACAGTAAATCCTGCCCCCGGGCCAAAAGCCATTGTGGCAAAAGTTCTGAAGGAGCCCGAGTCGGGATTGGCCACAGTCATTTCAGACAAAGCAAATAAAATAATATAAACTAAAATTCCACCTAAAATATAGCAAACAACTATAGCAGGTCCAGCGGCCTCAATGGCTACCGAAGACCCAAGAAAAAATGATCCCCCTATTACTGTCCCAAGAGCCATCATAGTAAGCTGCCATGGAGACAGGCCTTTATGTGTCTTTTCCATAATATACTCCGTCAATTCCTCTCTATGCGGTATTAAAGAATACACAACCATCGAGCATGTACCGGATGATGTTGTTTAAGAATATTATTCCTAAAAAAATGAAAAAGATTCGAATAGGCGGATACCACAAACACCAGGTTTATTGCACAATTACATTTAACATATTATCTTCTATAGAGTATAAGAGAGGTGTAACCTTGACCCCTGGGTATTTTTGAGAAAGACGTTTGGCTTCATTAACTGCAAATTCCACCTCATTATCGATTTCGAACATGGGAGCGTAGTTCATAAAATGTTCTTCGGCTCTCTGTTTGCTCCAGTTGGCATTATCACACAGGCCCTTTACAAATTGCTCCCTTTTTGATACTAAATTAACCATTCCGCAGTTATTATGTGCTATTAACGCTATATGCTTAACCTCTCCAATGGCGATGGCATAGGATACTTTAAATTCACTGTACCTGAGATTTGCTCCTCCTGTTCTGATTATGTATGCAAAATTCTGAGGAATTCTCAGCTGGTTTCTGTTATCCATGCACATACCTATGAGCAAATCCGCCGAACTATATTCTCTCAGTTCAGCCCCGAGATTTTGATAACATAAGAGTTCATAAATCGGTGTATCGAAATATTCTTTTGGTATTTCGCTTTTATCCTGAATTTTTATAAATTTCATTTAATCCCTTCTTCCTTTTCATTATTCTTTAATATAAGTTGGGCTATTCTTCTGTAGTTAAGAGTTTCAAGCCTGGAAGAGGGAACATTTGAACTAAATATACCGTTTTTGCGTTTCTTTAAATACGAATAAATGATATGGGCTTCATCTATATCCTCCTGACTTAAGGTCCTGTCCATATTCCTATAGCTTTTAAAGCAGTTTGCAGACAGCCGTTTAATAGTCTCTTCCAGCATGTCTTCCATATGCTCTGAAATCAGTATTGTTTCTTTCTGAAGAAGCCTGTTTCCTTTGATAAAAAATAATTTCAGAGTATTATCTCCATACCTCTCTGCAGCTATGATATTCCTTCCGCAGCTCGATATTTTAATTATCTTTTGCTTGTACAATACATGCCGTATTCCCTTAAGCTGTTCCCTGAGTGCAGCCGCCTTTTCAAACTCAAGCTTTTCTGCAGAAGACAGCATTTTTTGCTTCAAAAGGCGTACCGGCTCCTGATCCTTTCCCTGAAGCAGATGGATAATTTTTTGAATCTGGTCATTATATTGAGCCAGAACATCCTTTCCTGTACAGGGGCCGGAGCAGTTGCCCAACTGGAGATTAAGGCAGCCCGACGGACTGCTTTTAACTGTTCTTGTGTTGCATTTCCGTATTTTAAAGTGATCCTTTATAAACAAAAGGGCATTTTCCAATGAGCTCTGGCTTGTAAAGGGTCCAAAGTACAGAGACTTGTCCGTCCCGGACTGCGTTACAATTTCGGGAATAGGATAGTTCTTATTAATATCCAGTTTTATGTATTTATAGTTCAGATAGTTTTTAAGCAGTTTATTATAGGGAGGTCTCAGCTCTCTGATGGTTTCACCTTCCATCAGAAACGCTTCAAGTTCTGTATCAACGGTAACAGTATCAAATGTATCAATCTGCTGAATCATTTCAACTACTCTCGGAGAATGGTTTTTATTACTCTGGAAGTATTGAGAAACTCTGGCTTTGAGGTCCTTTGCCTTACCAACATATATGACCATTCCATATGTATTTTTCATTAAGTATATTCCCGGTTGTCTGGGAAGGTTTTTAACGGCTTCTTTCAGGTCCATAGTTTTTCCTTTTTATTTTATTAATAATCATCCTATGTATTCTATTTATAATTATACAGTATCTTTATCTAATGCAAATTCTTTTCTTTGTGTATTATTAATTCCAGTTACATATTTGTAATATAATGTAAATGACTATAAATTACATTATGGTCATTAATATATTTGATAAACCTGGGTAAATATGTTTGTTCAATATGGATTTATGTCCCAACTATAACTTATTTGAGGTGTGAGCAATGCCTGTAATTTTTGACGAAGAAAAAAGAATGAATATAAGGATTAGACTTATAAATAACGGCTTTAAACTGATTAAAAATATGGAATGAAAAAAACCTCTATTGAAGAAATAGCTAAATCCTGCGGTATTGCCAAAGGCCCTTTTATAATTTCTTTAGTTCGAAGGAAGAGTTTGATTGTAGAAATTATACAGTATAAAAGGAATAGGTCAAAGGAATATTTCAGGTCCTTGTTGGATAAAAACGGCTATATGGAAAGAAAGAAGGTACGACAATATCTTGAACATATGGTTGATCCTGAAATCAACCTGTATTTATACCTAACCGCCGAAGACTGAGCAGCTTTAGGAGCAAGGCATCCAAAGGGTATTACTCCAAAGGACGAGGACGTTATGACTACTACTACCCTGCTGCTGGATTGTATAAAAGATAGAAGCCCTTCCTGCGATTGGCGTGTATTGGCAAATTATATCAAAATCATAGCTCTTATCTCTCTTAACAAGGATAGGGTTATTAAAGAGGCTCTGTCTGTTAATCTTTCCGGCATCTTGACCTCACAATGGAGGAAATCTATGGTAAGGATTAAAGATGTAATATGCTAATCAGCTTAAATAATTTACCTGCACAATAGTGTTTGAGATACAATATCAGAGAACAGTTCCATACCTTTGGTTTCTGCAACATGGATAACCTCGGAAAACTGAGTACTGTCCGATATGATATCTTCCAGTAGATTATCCTTATTCAATATTTTTTCCTGATTGAATACAACTTCCTCGTTTCCATCAAACAAAGCCACATAGAAAATACCGGCCTCAACAAGATCCTGAAAGAAGTGACTTCCGTAGGATAATTCCGGCATAAGTCCTGCCTGTTTTGCTGAAACCTCGCAAATTACAGACATATTGCACAATTCTGTAAAATGTACCGGTACTCCCAAGGAAGGTGTTGTGCTTCCCCACCTTCCGGGGCCCATTAACATCACATTTTTACCTTTCAGTTCCCTATTCAGACGCCCCACCTGTCTGGCTATGGAATATTTGCCCTGTTCATTCAAATCAATATATTCCTGTGCTTTAATATAAATCACATAGTCTATGGGAAGCCGTACATTTCCACCCATAAAATTACCTTTGCTTGCGAAAAGACACGTACCTGAGTTTTCCAGTCTAGGTATATTTACAGACTTTCCAAGACCTCTGGTCTGAAGCGGACGGCACTGCAGTAAATTTATCTTAAAGGTGTTATCCTTTGTAAAATTTGCAGTATACTCAATATCTACAGGATAGTCATAAACCTTTGACAACAACGAAAGTATTTCCTTCATAACAGAAGTAAAATCCGACTCTTCAAACAACCTTTTATAATCAAGAATATACGGAGCTTTTCTGTCTGTATATCCCAATTCCCTCAGTCGTGCGGCAGTATTAATATCAAGGCTTGCAAATAACTCCTTGTCAACCTTTATATCCGATTCCAGAATGTCCTCCAGTTTTTTGACTTCAAGAGTGTTCTTCTTGAGCGACAACACATCTACTCCGTTCTGGGAAAACTTCTTCCGGTCCTCGGCATTCATCGGTGTAAGTCTCTGTGGATTATCAAGGCAAACTATTCTTGGGTAATCTCCTTCCGTTCTGTCCACAGCCCTCGTTCCAAGGCCAAAAACAAGACGAAGCATTCCGGCCTCCATATCGATATTCCTGTCCCATACATAAAGGTTTGAAGAGTTTCCCACACCGGCAATATGAGGGAAAAAGTTCTCGTTATACTGGTCACCAGAGACACGCTGAACCAGTATTGCCATCTGTTCATCCCTATCCGACAGTCCTCTGTTCATTCTGTACGCCAGTGCATCCTCATTCATGGTACTGGCATACACTGTGCGTATAGCCTCTTCAAAAGCCTCGTACCTGTCCTCGGGTGTTCCCTGATTAACACAGAATACGCTTTCATACTTCCCGGCAAAAGCATTTCCAAAATTGTCCTCCAGTAAGGAGCTGGAGCGCACGATTATAGGTGATTGTCCATAATATTCAAGCATCTGCAGGAACTGTTCCTGAATATTTTTAGGAAATTTTCCATGAAGCAGTTTTTCCTTTAATTCAGGAGCATATTTATAGTAGCCCTCGTGGCTTTTCTGTTTTGTACGGAGTTTCCACCAGCCATTCTGTACAATATAGGTATAGAATACGTCGGAACCGATATAATAGGAGTCATGGGGTTCAAAATATGTTGCAAAGCGTCCTCTGCCCGCTTTCTCCAATATCTTTCTGGCAACCAGCATACCTACACTTTTTCCACCGATAAAGCCTGTTCCCACTTCTCTGGAGGCGATTTGAAGAATATCCTGCAAAGAAAAATATTTGTTACACAGCTCGAACATTCTGGAGTCATTTCCTATAATCATGTACATCAGGAGTCTCTTTGTGGCTTCCTGCTCCATGTGTGACTGTTTCAGCACATCTTTTGCCCGGTTGAAAATAATGTTCCAATGATCAAGGCGGTCCTCACCGCGGTTTATACTGGAGAACAATTCGGCGGCCTCCGAGCTTGAAGTTATACTTGAAGCGTTCTCACCATCTATTAAATGCGGAAAAAACATTGTTGGGGAATAGCGCTGCCATACCTTGAGGGGATGAATATAATATTTGCCGTTAACCTGATACAAATCCAGCAAAAGCTGTGTTGTTTCACGAATACCAGCTATGGTACTGTAGGTATGCTGATTGCGTATGATGGCAAAGTAAGCAACGGTGTCAAGCTCATACAAATAGGGACAGGTTACCTTAAAAAAATTTCCGATCATCAGGTCTGAATACCAGTAAATCAGCAGGTCAGTAAGACAGTCAAAAACGTAGAATACCTTTTTGCCCTCATCCTTTATTATGTTATGGACTTCTGTTGCGAAGCTCTCAAACCCTTTACTGGAGTCAATAGAGTAAATTTTTGTGTTCTGGCCTTCCTCAACCAGTTGTTCATGGCCTCCAAACCGGATATAAACCAGCCTTCTCTTATCAGCTCTGGCCTGAGTGACATAAGGATCAACCAGTTTCCGGTAGTCAGAAACCGAGTCCACCTGCCAAACTACATTATCTCCCAGCCTTAGCTGGTCAATTACACTATCAAAGCCTTTTAAGCCGGTACTTACCCTGTCATGAATATCCATAATGCACCTCTGCTGATATAACTTTTATTTTTTTCACTAATATAATTATACCTGATTTTTATATGATAAAACAAAAGATGTTATAACACCTCGTTATAAGCTTCTTAAGGCATCAATCGGATTAAGTCTGCTTGCCTTACGGGCCGGCATATAACCAAAAATAATTCCCACTGCGGCAGAAAAGCCTACAGCCAATGCAGCCGTTGTTATTGAGATTGAAAAAATTATCCCGATCAGTAATGCAACTGTGTATGCCAGTATACTGCCTGCCGCCAGCCCTATAACACCTCCTATTACAGAAAGAAATATGGCTTCGCTAATAAACTGTATCTGAATTTTGTCAGGGGTGGCTCCAAGGGCTTTCCTGAGCCCTATTTCGGTGGTTCTTTCAGTAATGGAAACCAGCATCATATTCATGATGCCTATACCTCCTACCACAAGTGAAATCCCTGCAATTCCAGCCAGCAGCATGGACATGATACCCATCATGTTCTGAAAGGATTCTATCATATCCCCCATGTTAAAGACAGTGTAGGCCTCCTCCTTATAATTGAATGCCTGGCTCAATATGCCTTTAATATCAATTACTGTTTGATCAGCCGTATTTGTATCCTTCAAATATACATCAAGGCTGGAAATACTTTTTATTCCCAGACTCCTGAGGGCGGTGGTATAGGGAATAATAACAGTTTCATTATTGGAACTCATACCGAAGCCGCTTGAAGCTTTAAGTATTCCTACCACATTATAAGCAGTTCCATTTATAATAATATCTTTTCCGATTGGATTTACGCCATAGAATAAATTCTTAACAATATCGTTTCCTAATACGGCAACCTGATTTTTTGAATTTATGTCTAGAATATTTATAGATCTGCCGGATTTCAGCAAACTGTTATCGGTTTTAAAAAATACTTCATTTTTCCCTTGCACTGTGACCTTCTCCTTAACAGTACCCTTATACACTATTGACGTTTTTCCGGCAATTGTGGGGGATACACCACTGATATTCTTCAAGCTGGAAATGGCTTTGATGTCATCATCCGTCAAACCTGCCTTAAGAGGTGTTCCTGCTACATTGACCATTATCTTGTTTACACCCAGCGAATTAACTTCATTGCTAATGCTGGCTGTCGCTCCCTGAACAATAGTTATAAGCGCGATAATAGAAGCAACTCCGATAACTATGCCAAGCATTGTAAGAGCAGACCTGAGCTTGTTTTTAACTATATTTTCCCAGGACATTCTTATACTTTCCCATATCATCTATAAACCTCCTATGTCCGCTTGCTGCTGTCTGCCGAATCTCCCCACTACTAACCTCTGGCTGCTGCTTCTGATCGCTGCATATTGGTTATATCCTCTGACCGCTGAATATTAGCTATATTCTCTGACCGCTGCCCACACTGCTTACTCATTACATATACCTGTCTGCCGACCTCCGGCTATCTAGTTACTGACAACTACCTTCCGATATCCTTCCGTCCAGAATGTGTACTACCCTTTTAGCGCGCTGTGCTATCCCTGTATCATGGGTTATCATGATTATTGTCCTGCCGTCACGGTTTATTTCTTCGAACAATTCCATAACCTGTAGTCCGGTTTTCTGGTCAAGAGCTCCTGTTGGCTCGTCTGCCAGCAGGATTGTTGGTTCGGTGACCAGCGCTCGGGCAATTGCTACGCGTTGCTGCTGCCCACCCGAAAGCTGATTAGGCAGATTTCTCATCTTGTCGGACAGTCCTACCCTCTCAAGAATATCTTTTGACCTCTTCTGTCTTTCCGAATATGGTAATCCTGAATAAATAAGAGGGAGTTCCACATTTTGCAAAGCAGATAATCTGGGTAGCAGGTGAAAGCTTTGAAATACAAAGCCTATTTCTCTGTTCCTGACCTTAGCCAATTCAATTTCATCAAGCTGACTTATATCTCTTCCCGAAAGAAAATAGCTTCCTGAGGTTGGTACATCCAGACAGCCAATAATATTCATCATTGTAGATTTCCCCGATCCGGAGGGTCCGAGAATTGATAAAAACTCCCCTGAATCAACTGAGAGATTTACATTGTGAAGTACTTCAAGCTCCTCATAATTCATGAAGTAGTGCTTTGAAATATTTCTCATCTCAAGTATACGGCCCATCAATCAGTGCCTCCGCTGTTTCTGCTGTTTCTGCTGCTTCTTGGACCTCTAAAGCTCATTCCCTCTATTTCGTCAGGATTATGATATAAAATAGCCTCACCATCAGCAACACCTTCTTTAACCTCTACTATTGTCCCGTTATTGATGCCGGTTACAATATCGGTTCTGACCGGCCTTCCCTTCACGTCCTCCTTAAGCACATATGGTTTGTTATTTTCATCAAACTGAACTACTGACATAGGTATTGTAATGGCCCCTTTGACAATACTATTAACAAGTCGGACCTCAGCCGACATGCCCACTCTTAACTCCTGATCCCGGTCTAGATCTAATGTTGCAGTAAAGTATGTCAGTCCGTTAACAAAAATGCCCTCCCGTGAAATATCCCTTATTTTACCCTTAAGCTCTTTGTTCAGTGCTCCTATTTTTACAGAAGCTTCCTTCCCTTTCTTAAGAGCTCCTATATCATACTCACCAACCCGTACATTAATTTCCAGATTGTTGTAATCTACTATTTCCATCAGCTTTGAGCCTGCCATCACCATTGCATTTTTCTCAATATTTATGTTGGCAACCTCTCCGTCAATATCTGCGACAAACTCATCCCCTGTTGAGGTTTCAAGCAGTACATCACCTTTTTTAACTTTAACGCCTTCATAAACATATATATCAGATATCTGCATAACCATTCCCGAAATCACGGTTTGTCGGTTTTTAGCCTCTATATTGCCAGAAAAAGAATGATAAGTGGATATGTCTCCCGTACCTGCCTTAACACTCTCATAAAGTTCGGAATCCCTTCTCGTAAAATAAAGAGTAACGGCAACAGCTGCCAAAAGAAAAAATACAATAACTATAATCCATCTACTTCTTCCGGGCTTCTTTCTGGGTAGCATTATTAAGAGTATCCTCCTGTATCATAAATAAAGAGCATCCATACCGTTTTGGCAGAATGCTCTTTATTGTTATAGTTTACATTTATGTAAAAATATATTCATTAAAATACAATTCTTTAGTTCTGTTATAGCTGCAAATTGGTTTTGCTATTATTGATCCTCTCGTTTGCCAGAATCATTAATAATAAAGCAGCCAGCAAAAAGAGTGGAAACAGGCCGAATGAAGTCTTCTGCGCGATGAAGCCGAATATTGGCGGCATAAGACTCGAGCCTATATAGGCACATGCCATCTGTATTCCTATAAAAGCCTGAGACAAATCCTTCCCGAACCGTGTCGGTGTTTCATGTATCAAACTGGGAAAAACAGGAGCACAACCCAATCCTACGAGTAAAAAACCAACTGTCTGAATCAAAACAGAATCAATTGGAAGCAGCATGCATGCCAAACCGGCTATTATGACCGCCTCTCCGATTCTTATCAACGACCTGTTACTAAGCTTCATTGTTATAAAGCCTGAAATAAACCTTCCCAGGGTGATTCCAAAATAATAAAGTGATACCAGCTTTGCAGCTGTTCCTGAGGAAACACCTTTGATTAAAACAAGATAACTGCTACCCCAAAGGCCGGCTGATGATTCTAACGCGCAGTAACAGAAAAAAGTAAAAAATGCCGGTTTTGCACCATGAATACGCAGAATATCAACAAACTTTGGAGAGGCTCCAGTTAGTGCCTCAGCTTTCGTACTTCCGCCTACCTTTTTCCATAATGGCAGTGAAACAAAAAGTACAATAACCAGACAGACCTGTATGATACCTATAGTTCTGTAACCAATTTTCCATCCGGCTTCTCTGCTTAAAAAAAGCGACATAATAATGGGGCCAGCCGTAGCTCCAACACCCCAAAAACAGTGAAGCCAACTCATATGGCTGGCTTTATAATGAAGAGCCACAAAATTGTTCAAGGCAGCATCAACCGAACCAGCACCCAATCCGAGAGGAACCGCCAGAATACATAGCCACAAAAACCCTGGTGATATTGAAAATCCCATAAGGGCAAATGCTGTCATGCCAACACTGACAGCTGTTATCTTCCCGGTTCCGAATCTCCGTATTACTTTATCACTCAGGAAGCTGGAAATTATAGTACCTCCCGTTATTATAAACGAAAGGATTCCAGCAAAGGAAACAGGCAAGGCCATATCTGTTCTCATAGCAGGCCATGCAGATCCAAGCAGGGAGTCAGGTAAACCTAAGCTTATAAACGACAAATATATAATTACAAGTAATAATGTGATCATTTTGAAAACCTCAAATCCAGGATTATATAACGAAGCCGGAGGCCACAAAACATATATTACCAGTTGTATCCGTGAATATCAATACTACTGTAAATATTTTCAGCTTAAGATTTCACCTGTAATTTCTTAAAACTGCAAAAAGATTATTGTTAACATTTACCAAATCTACTCAATAACAACAGCAGTTCCCGAAGCAGTAACCATCAGCATGTTATTACCCTGACCGAGTACTTCATAGTCGATATCCACTCCTACTATTGCATTAGCACCCATGCTATCAGCTCTTCTAATCATCTCTGCTATTGCATTTTCCCTTGCCTGTACAAGTTCTCCTTCATAGGAATTTGACCTTCCTCCAAAAAAATTGGTAAGGCCTGCTGCAAAATCCTTAATAAAGTCTACACCCGAAATAACTTCTCCAAAAACAATTCCTCTGTAATCAATTATTTTTCTTCCTTCAACTGAAGGTGTTGTAGTTACTATCATAGCTTCTCCATTTCCGGCAGAGTTAATTTCTTTTATTTTATTCTACTACAATTGATTGTAATACAATTTCTTACTCTGCCTGTTTTTTATCTTACTTATTAATAATATACGGACGGAATGGAATTTTTCCTTATAGTTTTACAAAAACTAATAAATATTCTTAAAAATATAGGCAGGGAATAATCAAATATGTTTTGATAAAAAGAGATCAGCTATCAAACGCCAGCCTTACTGTATGGAAAAAAACTTAATTTAGTGATATAATCTTAACATTCTAAACAACGAAAGAAGATATTATGGAAAACAGTTTTAATAATTTAGGAATTTCAGAACCAATTTTAAAGGCCCTCGAAGATATGGGCTTCCAAACACCGACTGAGGTACAGAGCAGAGCAATACCACACATACTGAATAATGAAGACCTTATAGTAATGTCCAAGACAGGCAGTGGTAAAACCGCAGTATTTGGAGTATCTATGCTTCAAATGACCAATCCTGAAGGCAATGGCCCTCAGGGTTTAATTCTGACACCCGTCCGTGAGCTCGCTGTCCAGGTAGACAGTGATATAAAAAAAATGGGCCGTTATCTCAATCATAAAACTACTGCTGTATACGGACAGCATAGTATTAGTACCGAAGTACAGGCTTTAAAAAAGGGTGTCTCTATTGTAACAGGTACACCGGGCAGAGTATTTGACCACATTCAGCAGGGAAATTTGGTTACAAAAAACATACGTTTTCTTGTATTGGATGAAGCGGACAGAATGTTGGATATGGGATTCCTTGACCAGGTAAAAAGAATAATCCGGTCTGTTCCAAAAAACAGGGTTACTCTGCTCTTTTCAGCCACAATGCCTCCTGAGATACACAGGATATGCAGTGAGTATATGAAGAATCCTGAAACTATAGAAATTGAATCTCAAACTAAAACGGTAGATACCATCCAACAGGAATATTACAGAGTACAACCAAATGAAAAAAGAACTCAGTTAAATAGGTTATTGCTGGTTGAACAGCCCGAGAGCTGTATGATTTTTTGTAATACGAGAATGGCCGTTGATAAGGTGCAAATCTTTTTAACCAAACAGGGATATGCATCTGAAGCGCTTCATGGGGATATCCCACAAGGCAAGAGAACAAAAACCATTTCGGAATTTAAGCAGGGAAAATTTCATATTCTTGTGGCAACTGACGTTGCCGCCAGAGGTATTCATATCGATAACCTTTCTCTGGTTATCAACTATGATGTCCCTGTTGAAAAGGACAGTTATGTTCACAGAATAGGACGAACCGGAAGAGCCGGCAATGGCGGAAGAGCCCTGTCCCTTGTAACAAGTGATGATATAATGAGCCTTTACGAAATAGAGGAACATATTGGTGCAATGATACCGGAAGCTGATTTGCCATCGGAGGAGCTGTTTATCACGCGAAGCTCCGAAGCACAAAGCTGGCTTGATGCCAACAAGCTCAAGGAAAAGCCGGCCAGAGCACCCCGTAAGGCATCCGCCTTACCTTCTGCAAAACCTAAAGCACATTCTTCAGTGTCTTCAAAATCTAAAGCTCCTTCCTCAGTATCTGGAAAAGTGGCTGCATCTTCATCAGATTCCGGGGATAAAGGTACCCGAAGGCAGTCTGGTAAGAATAAGCCTGCAAAATTAAGCCAGGAGGCATTGAAGCCATTAAATAAATCGAAGTCGCGGTCGGACAAAAAAGAAAGCACTGGCGATAAATTAGTTGGTAAACCTGCTGTCCGCAGATCTGGAGGAGAAATCAAGCAGAATACAGGAAAAGATCGTTTCGATCGTAGAAATTATACAAGCAGACCCAATAATGTGAATAAACAGGCTACAGGCTCTGGTGCAAAAATAGCCCAGTCAGTCGAAAGCTTACAATCACCGGCTTCAACAGTAAAAAATAAAAAACCCTTCCTCAAGAGACTATTGGAAAGTATTTTTGGAAAATAATTTTTGAAAAATAAAAACCTATGAAGGTAATATATTCTCAGCCAAATGCGCCTGTATGTCCGATAAATCCGGGAACAGGCGCTAATTTTATATATTTATTTATAATCTTCTGAACTCCATCTTATGAATATGGCTTTTACCCAACAGTAATAGGTATATTTCATATAAAATTTTACCGATATCTTTATTTATGGTATCCAAATCGGTTTTAAACGGACATACCATTAAATGCATAGGCACATCCCATATAGAATATTGAATTCCGGGGATAAGGCTGAAGCCTGCCCTTTTGTAGAATTCGAGTCTTCTCTCACGAACACGGACCTCCTCTTCATGAAGTGCCTCTTCAGCCTTTTCAATCTCGACAATAATCCCCTTCGAATCGCAGTAAATTTCCTTCAATTTTTCCAGAAACAATGTACCTACACCCCTACCCCTACTTCCTTTGAACACTGCAAAAAAGCTTATCAGAACGTATCCGTCGGCTCCCTCGGCACAGATTGAATAAGCAGCATCCCTTCCATCCTTCACCAGTATCCAACCTATTTGAATGTTGTTTTCCAGCTGTGTGTACAGTTTATCATAAGGAGGGTACTCCCCTTCGGCAAAGTCCCGGGTCATATGTTTATAAATATCCTTTAGTTCATTTAAGTGCATTTTTCTGATTGTCTCCATATTTTGCTCCCTAACAATTCATGATGTTGATAATAATTATTATGCAGTAAAAATACCAATTCGATATTGGACCAATAAAACACATGCGCTATTATTAAAGCTTTATTTCAACGAAATGTCAAGGGACTCACATTTACAATACAATTATCGCTTTGAAGCGTTTGCTAGCTTTCTTACTATAAAGACAACTAGTGTAGAAACTATCCAGAGAGCTAATGAGATAAACTTAAGTTTGGTAGAGATACCTGCTATTGTCGCTATTCCGTTTAAATGTGTAGGATAGCTATTCAATATTATTAATAATAGAATATTTTCAACTGCATCAAATATACCTCTCAAATAAGAGAGACTGATAGCATACCGCCATTTACCGGACAGAAGTACTTTTCCCATTATTATTTTGATAATTTCAGCCTGTGTGAACGCAAAGCTGATTATAAATATAAAATCGAACAGCAGGAATCTGAGATAAAATAGTCTGCCTTCGCTACCCAGAGTATTAATATTATCGAAAAGCCATTCGGGTCTATACCCAAACTGCATATCAGGCGTTCCGACGCCACCGCTGTACTCCTTAAAGCCAGCATCGCCTATTTTAAAAAATTCCATAAAAAACAGTGCTGCAAAGCAAATTGTAAAAACTATAATCCTAAAGAAAGTTACCTTTTTTTGATGGACAGTTCTAATAAATTGTTGCTTCATTTTAATCTCCATGTAGCGTTATAATGCATCGTTCCTGATATAGTCATTGAAAAACGGCGGAACCTTTACTGTTTCCAGATTAACCAAGCTGCTCCCATTAACTCCTCTGACAACTTCATCGACATTATATCCCCCACTTACAGGTATAAAGGTTAAATGCTTAAACTTTATTGCATTTTTAGGACACGAATATACACATCTCAGGCAACCGTTGCAAGACGATTTGAACTCTATTTTCTGGTTCTCTTCTATTATGTTCCCTGCCGGACAATTCCGAACACATAAACCACAATTAGTACATGAGCTGTTTACTTTCAAGTCCTTACCCATAAACCTTATAAGAAATGATATAACAGGAGACGTTATTCCATTCATTATTCTTAATTTCAACCCTGTTTTTAACACACGCTGCTGTTCTGCTATTACCTCTTTGCTCATAATGACAGCCTTCTTTTTTGTAGCCAGGTAAAGCTGCTGCATAATTGAGTCTTCAAATTTGACAATCCAATTGCTGCCGATGGAAAACATTCTCTCATGATAAACCTTATATCCTTTATGTGACAGTTTTTTTATCAATAGATTGGATGCGTTATAGTTAATTGGGGCTACTCCGCCAGCCGTCCGAAAGACAAACACTTTAGCCTCCTTAACCTTAGGCATTTTTTGTATAAATGAAAAAATCAAGTTTGGTGTACTATAACCTATTACCTGACAGCCTATTCCAATAAGATTGTATTTGCCAGGATCAAACGTTTTTTGCCCCTTTAATACCTCCTCAATCCTAATTAAATCAACCTCAAACCCATTGTTTATGAATTCATCTCTGATAATTTCAGCAACAAGCTTTGTATTGCCGGTACCTGAAAAATAGAATATACCAATCGATCCCATAATTTTATCCCTCATTATTTAGAGTCCCCAACAGCATATCTATACTATATTGGCTGAAATCTTCAATATCCAATGAAAAGTGACTCGTAAAACTATCTCCCGTTGAAGATAATTGATTCATAAAGCCAGTCAGCATAAAAACAAGACTGAAAGCTGCTTTCTCAGAGTTCAGCCCTGACTTGATACTTCCATCGGCCTTACCCTCTTCAATCACTTTTTCTACTGATTTGAACATCAAGTTATTAAAATCGGCCAACTCATATTTCTTTTTGCATTCTTCTGTTGCACTCTTTTTTACATAGCCCCAGTTGCTAAATGTTCTGAAGGTTTCTGGATTGTCTTTAAAAAACTGATAGTATCCTTTACAGGTCTGTTGAATCCTGACAAACCCGTTCTGCTTATTGTCAGCAGCTTCGGATAGGTATTCAAATAACCTTTTAAACCCTTTAAGTACAACTGCGAAATACAAATCCTCCTTGCTTTTAAAGTACTGATACAAGGTTCTCTTTGTAAACTGGGCAGCTTTTGCTATTTCTTCCATCGAGGACGCTTCAAACCCCTTCTGTTGAAATATGTTTTCAGCTGCTGACACTATTTCTTCCTCTCTTACAAGTCTTTCTTTATCTCTTCTGGTCATTTCCATATAACAAAACTCCTTGCTTGCTTTGATAATAGCTTCGTTCAATGATAATAGATATGTAAACCATCAGTAAATATAATACACTACTGGTATACTAAGTTTACACTCAGTATACCAGTAGTGTATTTAAATGTCAATATTACTTTGATTGCTGGGTTAAGTTTATATCCCCTCTTCTTTCTACCTTATAATCCTCCATATTGCTTCAACACATCTTCGAGCTTGTTTACATAGTCAATGAATTCTCTCTTCCCTTTTTCAGTCAGATTGCATCTGGTTCTTGGCTTATTATTGAAAAAATCTTTTTTAATCTCTATATAACCGCTTTCCTCCATCTTTGACACCTGTACACTCAAATTGCCATCGGTTGCTCCGGTTACCTCCTTAACCTCTTTGAAGGTTTTTTCACCGGTCATAAGGCAGGATACTATAGCAATTCTGAGCTTGGATTGAAAGATATCAGGTATTGAATTAACATCCAATCCGAATCCCCCCAACCTGTCGGGATTTCAGGAAAATTCCGGTATATATAAATGTGAATGGAATAGCGATTGGTGAAAGAATTTGCATTATTGTAGTATCTAATACCCAAAAATGGGTATATGAATACAGAACACTGATTGCTATATAGATTATTCCCATGATCTCAAGCTGTCTATAACCCGTAAACAGGTAGGTCACTAATAATGCTATAGCAAGGCTAAAGAGCAAAACAGAAAATCTGCTGGTCTGAACTGTAATGCCCATTGGGTCTATTCCCTTAGCAATATTAATCATTATTTTGGGCGGCAATACATTCATTATCAATATAAGCATCCATACTTTTATCAGCCGCTTCTCTAATCCGATCGGTGGAAGCTTACGAGATACAGTTCTATATATCACATAAGCAAACGCTGCTACAATCCCTACTGGAAAAATAGAATTTATAAGCATATTTCTTGCTATTATATCCGGTACTTTTTCATAGTTTAATGTCATTAATAATGTAAGTGCACTGTTAAAAATAAAGAGCAAGCCCCAGTATATAAAGAGTTTACTAAATGCAACAAAGGATTTACTTGTTCTATCAATCACTCCCTTTATTAATGAAATATTTTCTACTGCTTCACTTAAGACCTTCTCATCCATTAAACCAACTCCTCATGTAATTAATGTAAAGTACTTTATATTGTAAAGTATATACTAATTGTCTGATTTGTCAATATATAACAAACTTATTAACCTTGAATTTCAACTACCCTTGCATTACAACAGGCCTTTATATCCCCAATGGTAAGTTCGAACCTCTCAATATCAGTCTCCATGCAGTTAATAACAACCTTTTCTATCTCAGCTTTCATTGATAGGGAGTTTTCTGTCTTGTACTTTCTGGTCTGTGAAATAACTTCCTTTAATTTGCTGCCAAAGGTTAATAGCTCACTATCATTAATATCAGTCTTTTCCCAGCATAGTTTATGAAGAGATATACAGCCGTCCTTCTGCCTGAAAAACTGTTGATAAAGATATTCGGTAATATGAGGAACATAAACTGCGTACAGCTTAAGAACATTAAGGAAGCTGTAATAGAGAGCAAATTGTGCTGAGCGGCGTTCTGCATACCCATGCTTTTCAGGCTGGTAAAGCCGTTCTTTTACAATTTCCAGGTAGTAATCACACAAATCCTTCCAAAAGAAGTCATCCAAATCGTGCCTTGCCAGCCCTATTTCATAATGGTCAAGCTGTTTGGCAGCCTCTGAAGTTGTTTGCCTGCAGCGTTCAATTATCCAGGAATCAACAGGCAATAACCTGATTTCAGCTATAGTTGGGTTAAAATCCTCCAGATGCGCAGCAGCAAATTTTGCTGCATTCCAGAGCTTGGTTATGAATCTTCTGGCAATGCTCAATTCATCGCTTGCAAAGAAGGTATCTGTCCCCAGTCTGGAGTTGGCAGCCCAGTACCTTATAGCATCTGCAGAATAAGTATCAATCAGCTCAGAGGGTGAAAGCCCGGAATTATTTTTCGACTTGCTGATTTTCTCCCCCTTCTTTGCAAGCACGTAGCCGCAGATCATTATATCCTTCCAGGGGACTTCACCTGTATGATACAGGCTTTTAACTATTGTATAAAAAGCCCAGGTACGGATTATTTCATGAGCCTGTGTTCTCATGCTCATTGGTAAAAGCCTTTCGGACATGTCATTTTCCTCTCCCCATTTCGCATTAATCTGCGGCGTTACTGATGAGGTAGCCCAGGTGTCAAATACCGAGCTTTCAGCAATAAACTCTTCACACCCGCAAGCGCAAGCTTTCCCCGGAGCAGTCTCAAGAGGATTTACCGGCAGCCTGTCCTCACTTGCTGCTATTATTGCACCACAGTTTTTACAATACCAAACAGGTATCGGAACTCCGAAATAACGCTGCCGGGAAATACACCAGTCCCATTTCAGGTTCTCAACCCAAAGGGTGTACCTGGTCTTCATATTGGCAGGATACCAATTAATTTTATCTGCTGCTTTGAGGTACAGATCCTTGTTTGACAGAATATCTATATACCACTGCTTTGAGGGTATGATTTCTACTTCTTTTCCGCAACGTTCGTGAACTGCAACAGTATGGCTTATATTTTGAGCTTCCATTAATAGCCCTTTTTCGGAAAGCAACTCAATAATTCGCTTCCGGGCTGTAGCTACCTTTAATCCGCCTATAAAGGGAACGCTTTCCGATATGGTTCCGTTTGCCTCAACAGCCTTTCTGTACGGCAGCTTATGGCTCTCATACCACTCAACATCGGTACTGTCTCCGAAGGTGGCGCACATAACAACGCCTGTACCTTTCTCAATACTTACCTTATTATCAGACAAAACAGGGATAGAGTAGCCATATAACGGCACCTCTGCTGTTGCACCTATAAATCTTGTGTATCTTTCATCCTCAGGATTTACAAACAGACAAACACACCCATTAAGCAGTTCAGGCCTAGTGGTGGCTACCATCAGCTTCTCATTTCCAAGAAGGAAGGGGATATAGTTAAAGGTCGTATCCTTATCAATTGTATCCAACTCAGCCTGTGCTATGGAAGTCTGGCATTCAGTACACCACAAAACTGGAGATTCCTTCATATATGCCTTACCTTCTCTGAGGAGCCTTATAAAGGATTTCTGTGAAATTCTTTGAACCATGGGATTTATTGTCTCATATTGCAGAGACCAATCTACTGAAAAACCGAGTTTCTCCCATAAATCCCGAAACTCTTTTTCATACTTTTCTGTAGTAGATATACATTTCTTTATGAATTCGCTTCTGGGAAGATTTCTTGCAATGATTCCCTCCTCCCTTTCAACCAATCTTTCGGTAGGCAGGCCGTTATCATCAAATCCGAAGGGATAATAAACGTTATATCCCTGCATCCGTTTGTAGCGCGCTACCATTTCGGCCTGAGTATAGGAAAAAATATGCCCTATATGAAGGCTTCCGCTGACTGTTGGGGGCGGCGTGTCAATTGAAAAAATTTCTCTGTTGCTGTTATCTTCAAAAGCATAAATCTCATTCTCTTTCCAGAATCTTTGCATCTCTTTTTCTGTTTGACTAAAGTCATAATTCTTTTGCATAATAGTCCTCCGTTCTGGCTGCTGCACAGCCATTTCATAGATTTAATAACCTGAAACACAAACAAAAAAGTCCGCCTAAGCTTTAAATTTATCAAAGCTAGGGCGAACTGTATGCGTCCGTGGTACCACCTAAATTCAGATATGACTATCTGCACTCTGTCAATACGGGATAAGTTTAAACCTTTGCTAATCTAAAAAGGATGTCTGCTTAACCGATATTGCTTTCCCTGTAACGGTGGAAATCTCCGTTGAAGCCTACTGGGATAACATCCTTTCGATTCAAAGCTCAAAGGCTACTTCCATACATCCTTCACGAAGATTTGCACCAGCCATCTTCTCTCTATGCTTCAGGTAAGTATGTACTCCTCCTTGTCAACGCCATTTTGTTATGTGTTTATTGAAGTAATATTAATTTATAATATGTAAAAAGTCAAGTTAAATGCAATATATATTTTCCACAACTGTATTTTTTTATAGGCTGAATATTAACACAAATTTATGTTATCACACAAAAATCTTATCAATTTCTCCGTTGTCAATCATTTCAACCAACGCTCCAACTACTTCCGGGTCAAGACAGCCCCTGTCTACATCTCCCTTGAGTATATCCTTAACTGTTGACATAGCCATCTTGGCACGGTATGGCCGATCGGAGTAAAGAGCATCAAAAATGTCGGCGACAGCAAGTATTCTTGTTTCTATGGAGATTTCTTCACCCCTCAATCCATCAGGGTACCCTGTGCCGTTAAGCTTTTCGTGATGATGTCTCACAGGACCCAGACAGTCTTTAAGCGATCCTAATGGTTTAAGTATGGTTTCCCCCATTTCGGAGTGTTTCTTAATAATCTCAAACTCTTCATCGGTAAGCTTGCCGGGCTTATTAAGTATATTCTCCGGGACTCCAACCTTGCCGATATCGTGTATAATTCCTGCAATCTCGAGGCAACTGAGTTTTTCCTCATCCAGGCCTAATTTCTTTCCAAGTAAACTGCTTATCATACCTACTCTTCTGGTATGTCCATCAGTATACTTGTCCTTTGCTTCTATAACGTTGGCAAGTGTAATAATGAGATTTTTTGCATTTTCGGTCTCGGTATTATAATCACTCTTTAGCAGCTCATAAAGTCTGGAGATTTCCCCGTTTGACTCTTCAAGCTCCCTGTATTTCTCTTTTAAAACGTCCTCAAGTTCTTTCTTTTCAAGGCCGTTTTTTACTACCTTAATAAGGTCATTGTTATTCCAGGGCTTTTCAAGATAGTAGTACAGACCAACCTCATTTATACTTCTTATGGCATTTTCCTTATCGGCATACCCTGTCAGAAGAATGGTCACTGTATTGGGGCTTTTTTCCCGCACACTTTTTAGAAATTCAAGTCCGTTCATTTTAGGCATCATAAAATCAGATATTATAAGATCAATACTGTTATTGGCTAGTTCACTACTTGCCAAGGCCTGGTCCACATCATTATATACAATTACGTTTTCCTTCAGCATCAGCTTGAACATAGTAGAAAGTGTTGCTGTTATCATCTTTTCATCATCAACCACCATTATAGTCTTGCTCACATTCCCACTCTCCTTAGGTTATTTGGTATTTTTGTACTCTCACTGTAGATTTAACATTACTTTGAATATACTTTTTTAAGTTCTGGCGTTGTCCATAGGAATTCTGATAATGAATTCAGAGCCGTTACTGGGCTCACTTATTACTGAAATTTCCCCGTTATGGTTTTGAACTATATTATAGCTGATATAAAGTCCCAGGCCTAAACCAATACCAACACCTTTTGTAGTAAATCCCGGGTCAAATATTTTTGATATATTCTCCTCATTTATACCTATACCCGTATCTTTGATACTTATGTATATGTCTCTGTTCTGTTGATAGGTTTTTATAAATATATCTCCTTCACCCTCTATTGCCTGTGAAGCATTCACAATAATATTCATTATAACCTGATTCAGCTGACCCGGGTAACACTTGACCCAGGGAATAGCCGCATAGTCTTCATGTACGGTAACTCTTCGTTTCAACAGATTATTGGTAAGTACAAGGACGCTTCTAATGCCTTCATTAATATCTGCTTCCTGGAAATCTGCCTGATCTAGTCTGGAAAAGCTTTTCAAGCTTTTAATGATTTCAATTATTCTGCTGCAGGCCATTAAATTGACGTCATTGGCTTCTTTTAACTGGCTGAACATTATAATCAATTCATCATTCTGTTCTACGGCAGGATGATTGAGTAATACCCCAAGAATCATTTCCTCAAGCTGAGCATTACTGTTAATTGCACCTATCGGAGTGTTGATTTCATGTGTAATTGCGGCCATAAGTAATCCCACAGAGGCCATTTTTTCCGTCTGTACCAGCTGAGCCTGCTGTTTTTGTATCTGAATTTTTGATTCCAAAAGCTCGTCATTTTGCAGTTCAAACTCAGTATTCTGGTTTCAAGAACAAATTTCTGGTTTTCAAGTATCTCGTTATAGCTTTTTAATTTTTTCATAATAGCGTTTGTTGAATCAGCTAGAGATTCAATCTCTCTCAAGGGCTTTTTCAAGACAATATCTGTGTTGGCAGCCCTTTCCTGATCTCCCTCAGCCAGCGCTTTTACCTTAGCTTCCAGTTGTTTCAAAGGATTAATAATCGGTATTACAAGAAACATGCTGAGTATTTTTGCAATAATAAGTGCCAAACCGCTTAAGCTGATAATTACTGAGAAAACAGGTACTAATAGCACCAAAAGGAACTGGGGATTTACTCTTACATAAATAATTCCGATCTTATTGTTATTTGAATCCATAATGGGTTTAACAGCTTCTGTATCCTTAAAAAGCTCACTGCTATTTTGATTATTCTTCTCCTCTGCTTCCAGCTCATTGGAGTAAATAATTTTGTTCTGAACCTCAATTTTTATGTATAGCTCACTCACGCCGGCGTCATACGGAATTATAGTATTAATTACTGATTTCCTGCTTATATTGTCTACCCATTCGTTCACGCGAGGGTCACCCTCGTTCAATTCATTAATACTCTTGATTCCCATACTATCCATAGCTTGTCCCGAATTCAATTCCTTCTGAATCGAATAGCTCATTACATCCGACCGATATGCTGCAAAGTTGCGGGATGCAGCCATAATTATCAGGATAATAACTCCACTCATAAAAAGAACTGTTATCAAAGTTGATAATGATGTAGCCCTCTTTATTCTCTTCTTTAACGTTCTTCTGTTCCTCTTGATATTCATTAAGCCACATCCGTCCCCGAATTGATATCTACATTCTACCTTATATAGCAGGTTTTATATAAAATATTTGAAAAATAATTTTATTATAAAAATTTGTTACATTTTGTCATAATTATACTTTTTTTGTTATATATTTGTCTGCCTGCGATGTAAATATATTGGTACTAATTTACCTGGCAAAGGGTAAACTGCTCTTATTAAACATACCTTTTGGTTTGCAAACGCAGCCAGTGGATTTACTGAACAAAAAAAGTACACCTCCATAATCGGATTTTTATCCAACCTTAGAGGTGTACCTCAATCCGGGGTTCTTCTCAACCCGGACCTTATCCTTATTTAATGATACTATGTTTCGGGCTATCTGGTGGCAGCTATTTTATTTCATTTTGAGCAGCTACCAGGCTGGACGCTCCGAACTTTTCTCTGAGCCTTGGTTTTTCTATCTTTCCTGTAGGATTCCTCGGTACGGTGTCAAATATTACCTTCTTCGGACGTTTATAACGTGGCAATGAAGCACAGAAGGCTTCGATTTCAAGTACAGTACAGGCACGTTCAGGCTTGAGCTCTATAATAGCTGCCGCAATTTCTCCCTGACGCTTGTCAGGCAAACCTATTACTGCAACATCCTTGATGGACTTGTGCGCTCTCAGGAAGTCTTCTATTTGAACAGGATATATGTTTTCTCCCCCACTTATTATGACATCCTTCTTCCTGTCTACAAGGTATATAAAACCGTCCTCATCCATTCTGGCCATATCTCCCGTAAACAGCCAACCGTCCTTAAGTACGGCATCCGTTGCTTCAGGATCGTTAAAGTAGCATTTCATAACTCCGGGGCCCTTTACAGCCAATTCTCCCACCTGTCCCTGAGATACCTCAGCACCGCTTTCATCAGTTATCTTCACTTCCCAGTCGTGGCCGGGAATACCTATGGCTCCAACCTTATGTATATTTTCAACTCCTAAATGAACACAGCCTGGGCCTATGGATTCACTTAATCCATAGTTGGTGTCATACTGGTGGTGAGGAAAATACTTCTTCCAGCGGCGGATCAAGCTCGGAGGAACAGGCTGAGCTCCTATATGCATCAATCTCCATTGTGATAGCTCATAATCCTCAAGCCTTACGTCTCCTCTGTCTATAGCATCGAGAATATCCTGAGCCCATGGCACAAGCAGCCAAACTATTGTAATTTTCTCCTCTGATACTGTTTTTAATATCCAATCAGGTTTAATGCCTCGCAGGATTACAGCCTTGCTGCCAGCCAGGAAACTTCCGAACCAATGCATTTTTGCTCCGGTATGATACAGCGGAGGAATGCACAAAAAATTGTCCTCACGGGTTTGCCCATGATGATAGTATTCCGTATAGCAGGCAGACATTAAGCTCTTATGGGTATGTAATATTGCTTTTGGAAAACCAGTGGTTCCTGAGGAAAAATAAATAGCTGCATCTTCTTCATCGGAAACCTCGATATCAGGAGCTTCCGAGGAGCAATTTGCAGTCAGGCGGTCATAATTTTCGGCAAAGGTAGGTCTGTTTTCACCGGCAAAGAACAAAATCTTCACTTGCGGAATCTGCTCATATATGGCTTCTATTCTTCCTATAAATTCAGGTCCGAAAACCAGTGCAGTGGTTTCCGATAATTCAAGACAATATTTAATTTCTTCTGCTGTGTACCGGAAGTTCATTGGGACTGCGAGGGCGCCGGCTTTAAGGATTCCAAAATAAATGGGCAGCCACTCGAGACAGTTCATCATAAGAATAG
Source organism: Bacillota bacterium (assembly GCA_023431385.1). Lineage (GTDB taxonomy): Bacteria > Bacillota > Clostridia > Acetivibrionales > DSM-1351 > Ruminiclostridium. Next base: position 39,918 of record JAEYWA010000156.1, read on the forward strand.
CTACCTTATCGCCTTTTTTTACTCCTCTTTTTAAAAGGAGATTGGCCATTCTGTTGGCCTTTTCATTGAAGACGCGCCAGGTCATGTCTCGGCGGTATTCACCAGCCGGATTGTTTTCTATTAGCTCGTATTCCTTCCAAATGATGTTGTGGCTGTCCTGTAGATCCAGATTAATTTCGGTGAGACAGATTTCTGATCCGTATAGTTCGGCGTTTTTTGACAAGATTTCAGTAATAGGCATTAACCTTTCCTCCCGTTCTACCATAAAACAATTTTATACGATACAACTATATATCATATTACATTATATTATAAATATATATTTAATGGTAATCAACACACAAAGAAAAAGTTCACCCAACGTATCCGGTGATATTTCCCGTCCTTCCTTCTGATGGTTAGCCATACCCTTTTTCAGATGGTATAACAATACCTTTTATAGTAATCTCTCAAAACTTAATTTAAAACATACTACTAAATATATTTAATAATCAATTATATCATATGATTATATGCAGAAGTAAATTTAAACGTAATGGTTTATTATTTCAGCAAGTAATGCTAAAATATATATGGAAAAATAAAATTATATAGGGAGGCACTTTTTAATGAAGAGAATTTTAGCAATAGGCTTGGCTCTTATTATGGTTTGCGCAATGCTTGCAGGTTGTGGTGCAGGTGCAGGCTCAAAGAGCAGTGATGGTTTTGAAATTGCATTGATAACCGATAAGGGTAATATCGATGACAAGTCCTTCAATCAGGGTTCCTGGGAAGGTGTAGTTAAGTTTGCCGAAGAAAATAAAATCACCCACAAGTATTATAAGCCAGAGGAAGCCTCCGATGCCGGCTATCTCGCAGCTATTGACCTGGCTGTAACAGGAGGAGCAAAGGTTATTGTAACTCCAGGCTACCTGTTCGAGGTACCAATATTCGAAGCTCAGACTAAGTATCCTGAGGTTAAATTCATACTTCTCGATGGTGAGCCGCATACAGCTGATTACAAAACCTTTAAAACTGAAAAGAACGTTGCCAATGTAAAATATGCGGAACAAGAGCCTGGTTATCTAGCTGGCTATGCTGCTGTTGCTGATGGTTATACTAAGCTTGGTTTCATGGGCGGTATGGCTGTTCCTGCAGTTCAGGCGTTCGGCTACGGTTACCTTCAGGGTGCTGAAGCTGCAGCTGCAAAATTAGGCCTTGCAGATGGTTCAATATCAGTTACTTATCACTATACAGGTAACTTCGATGAAAATGACACTAATAAGGCAACCGCTAAAACTATGTATCAGGAAGGTACAGAAGTCATTTTTGCCTGCGGAGGTAAAGTTGGCTTAAGTGTTATGTCAGCTGCCAAAGAAGCAAGTAAGAAGGTTATAGGTGTCGACGTTGACCAAAGGTATGACAGTGATACAGTTATTACTTCAGCCATGAAGGAACTTGGCGGTTCTGTTTACCAGGTACTTGAAGCTATCTACAAGAATAATAATTGGGATACTTTTGCAGGAACTACTACTCACTTTAGTGCTAAAAACGATGGTATAGGTCTTCCTACCTCTGTAATCGGAGATGAAAAGGCCGATGCTTTTGACAGATTCAAATCCTTTAAAAAAGCTGATTATGAACCAATATATGCTTCACTTAAAGACGGTTCAGTAAAACCAATCAATACAATCAAAGTTGCTGCTGAGACTGGATATGCAACAGCAGACGAACTGACTTCACAATTGAATCTTAAGAAGGTTAAAGTTACAACTAGATAATATAAATAAGTTACGGGCTTATCTTATTTGAAATGCCCTTAAGCGGGGAAGGAAGCACCTTCCCCTTTTATTTTATTGTCTATGAAAATATTAATTTGTTTGCGCAAAAAGAGGCTTTGCCACCTTTGTTCTTATAGCCGGTAAATATTAATCTTTTTCGATATTTAAATACACGATATAATGTCTATAGCGGCTCTTTATGTCAGCTGTAATTAAACTACGTGCTCGGCACGCAGATGGGAGCTTAAACTTATGGAAGAATATATTATTGAAATGCTCAATATAACAAAAGAGTTTCCGGGGATTATAGCAAATGATAATATTACCCTTCAACTGAAAAAG